>NZ_JBNHEP010000010.1:0-1321 GCF_050015995.1 Dapis brunnea BLCC-M229
ACAGATGTTTGGAGAATTTCCTGACTATTGCGTATAGAGCAATAGTAGTTTTTTTCATTCCCTGAAGCACCCGGAACAGATGTTTGGAGAATTTCCTGACTATTGCGTATAGAGCAATAGTAGTTTTTTTCATTCCCTGAAGCACCCGGAACAGATGTTTGGAGAATTTCCTGACTATTGCGTATAGAGCAATAGTTGTTTATTCATTGTAAGTTGGCAAATTTCTTATTCGTGATGTCAAAATATTACGGTAGAATTTGAAAATTCAACTGGGAAATATTAGTAACTTAAATAATTATGGTATAGCGCTACGCATTAAGGTTAGGACATTTATAAATCCTCAAATCCTTTGATAGTCTCCTGTTCCCAGTTAAGTGTTCCCTATTCCCGATTCAAGTAGCGCTATAACTACTACGTCTTTTACACAGGCTAAAATACTGTGGCGATCTGGTAAATTAGGCGATGCTTTTAAAAAATATAAACAGTCAATAGAATTAAATCCAAATTTTGCTTGGAGTTATTATTATCTGGGAAAAATATTGGCTGCACAAAATAAATGGTAAGAGGCAGTTGCTCAATATCAAGAGGCAGTTAAAATCAATCCTAAATCTGCAACTTTTTGCTATGGTTTGGCTTAAGTTTTAATAGAGCAAGGAGAATTAAATGAGGCGATTAAGTATTTACAAAAGGCTATTTCTCTACAAGCTGAGGTAACTATTTATCAGCAAACTCTAGCTGAAGTTTATGAAGCTAAGTCAGATTTGGCAGCAACATTTAAGATTTGGCAAAAAATTATTACAATTAATCCTAACCATCTGGTGGCAGTTAAAAAAATTAATTGGTTAGAAATAGATGTTGCCAGAAATTATGTCGAGATTGGGGATAAGTTAAATAAGGAAGGAAAGATCAAGGAGGCTGTTGAATATTACAAACAAGCATTAACTCTCAACCCTCAACAACCGATGCCTATTTATCGTACTTGTGGGAATAATTTAATTACTTTAAGTAAATTTGAGGAGGCTGAAAAGGTATTTCAACAGTTAAAGGAAATTTATCCAGAATTAGCAGAAGGTTATGAGGGTTATGCCAGGGTTGCTCATAGTTTGGGGAATTGGAATTTGGCTTTGGTGCGTTGGGAAAATGCTATTAATAAGTTTCCTGAAAATATTGGTTTTGCGGTTCAAAAAGGTAATGTGTTGATTAATCTTTCTGGCTTTGATGAGGCTGAGGCGATTTTTCAGAGGTTAATAGAAAAGTATCTGGACTGACCTAATAGTTATGAGGGTTATGCCAGAGTTGCTCATAGTTTGGGGAATTGGGA
>NZ_JBNHEP010000011.1:0-56118 GCF_050015995.1 Dapis brunnea BLCC-M229
AGTTGCTCTTGGCAGTTATAATCATTCCCTACCCCATCATATTGAGTGGATACTATGAAACAACTATTTTCTTCCTGCTTCGCCTTTGTTAGCTCCGCCGTCTTGGCTTCTTCTTTCGCAGTGTTCGCGCCAGAGGCAGGTCAGGCATTCACACTCATAGACTCCGATAACGATAGCTTTATTGATGCTATAGAGGACCTTGCCGTTGATGGCTCCCTGTTCAATGTGGACTTTGTGACAGCTCCCGGTAGTGATGTGTATTCGGATGGCTTCGATTTCGATACGTTGGCTAGTGCCGAGGTCGCTGCTTCTGCTGTGCATGCAGCATTGGGATCTGCTCCAATTGAGGACCAGCAGTTTCCGGGCGGTATGAGTTCGAATGCCTTTATGATAGGATATCAACTCGTGGGGCTCACTCGGCTCGAAGGTGTAATAGTTTGGCCGCAGAGGCCGGTGAACTGCTGCGAGCTCGGTGGTCTGGTTGGCGGAGCCATTCAGGGTCATGACCTCTCTCATCATGGTTTCTTTGCTGTGTTCACCGAGGCAGGGGGAGGGGAAGGGGCACCGACAGCAGCAGCGACGACACCGGAACCCAGCCTAATTTTAGGTTTTATCACACTTGGCGGTTTAATGCTAGGCAGTAGAAAAAAGGAAATAGCTTAAAAGAGGAAAAATCAAAGCTTTAGCCAAATATTTTTTTCTACCCGATACCTGGCACATTTCAGTTATCAGTTATCAGTGTTTACGAGACAGGAGTCAGGAGTCAGGAGACAGAATGAAGAAGTTGGGAGTAATTAAAAGCTGAAAAATGATAATTGTGATAACTAACTGGTTCAGTAGTTAGGAGACAGAATGAAGAAGTTGAAAAATGATAACTGTGATAATTAACTGGTAACGAGCAACTAAAAACTAAAAACAGTTAACTGAAAAGATATGAGCAGACCAAAAAGAGAATTTAAAGGAGGGCACTTCGGAAGTCAGAAGTCAGAAGTCAGAAGTCAGAAGTTCGAGGAGAAGTTTAAAGTCAGAAGTTAGAAGTGCTCCTGTACTTGATAACTGGCAACTGGTAACTGATAACTGTTAACTGTTAACTGTTAAGTGTTAACTGAAAAGACATGGGCAGACCAAAAAGAGAATTTAAATCAGGGTATTCCTACCGCATTACGACTCGGTGCAACAACAGAGATTTCAACCTCACACGCAGAGAAACCAGGAAAATTCTACTACACATAATCAAACAAGCACAGGAAAAATACCCATTCTCAAAGTACGCCTTATGCATCATGCTGAATCATGTCCATTACTTGATGGAAGCAGAAAACCCCGATGATATACCCAAAATCATGCACTGGATCAACTGGTATTCTGCCATGTCATTCAACGCCCTCCTAAACCGCAAAGGTCATTTTTGGGAGCAAAGATACACCTGTCATGGCTTCCCCAACTCCGACAAAGAAAGAGCATTAAACACCATCCGTTATATTCATGCCAACCCCAAAGCAGCAGGGATGAGAGAAGGCTTTTTCTACGACTTCAGTAACTATGGCAGTTATGAACAACTAACCACGGATGGCATTACTCAATGGCATCCAGCTTTTTTTGAGTTAGGTACATCATTAACTTTTTCTCCTTTACCATTCTTTAAATCTAAAAATTTTCCAATCTATATGAAGTAGATTGATAATTCAGTCAGTCCACTCTTCAAAACTTGCCCCTACACCTATATGTTGTTATGTAGAGCAATTCTAGAATAAATTGTACACGAAAGTTCAAAGTCAGCTAAACTAACTACAGTTATGGAGAAATAAATTATGTTTGAACTTTTTGCAAGTCTGCTGATAACACAACGGATGTTAGATTGGTATCCCGTAGGTGCTAACCGTATAGTAACAACGTCAATCAACATGAACACTATTGAATACCTGGGCGATAATTTGTGGGGAGCAGAAATATTAAAGCAATACGACCAGGACGACAAAGATGGAATGAGAGAAGTCTATATGGGCGTGCAAATTGATTGTAATACTCGCAGATATCTTCCTATCGTAATCAGACGAATAACTGCTTCTGGTAAAGTTCTTGGTAAAACAGCATTAGGAGGAAATAAGTTCATATCTCCAATAGGTTCGGAAAAAGGAATTTTGATGATATGCGATCGCTAATATATTTAACATAATATCTATTTACAAAAACATCAGAAACCTACACAGAGAACTGATGCTTTTCTGTGTAGGATAATTTCTCATCTGCAAATTGATGACGATGGTGTGGGATGTGAAACTGCGATAACGGCTTTTATTTTTAAATCTTGCTCGTCCTAAGCGCTGCCCGTTTTTGTCTGTTTTGTTTTCAACTAGGGTTCAAATGCTAACTTTACTGAATAATTAAGGTTTAAAGCCTCTCCTTTAAAGGAGAAAAAAGAAAAAATTTTCCTTAAGCGTCAATCCTCTTCTTTTCAAGGAGAGGTAATTATTAATTATTAATTGTTGAACCGCTTAATGCAATCTTGCAATACCTGAGAATGGATTCATTTATACTCCCGAAATTTCTCTTCTCGACGAATTAGCTAAATTTGCTAAAACGCTATACAGTTAACAGCTATCAATCAGAACTCAGAAGTCAGAAGTAAAAATTAGTGGGAGATTGAAACTCGCCACTAATTTTAATCTGCTTAAATGAAATTTATTGCGGGGACATCTGAAGTCATATTTCTGACTTTCCGTTTGTTATGCTGCGCAAACGAGCGAAGCAATAAAATTAGCCTTTAACAAGCAACAGCCATCGGTGTTTTACTGTTGCTTCTTGCGCTTCATACCTAAGCCTAAACCGCCAACAGCGAGAAGTCCAAGGATAGTACCTGGTTCGGGGACAGATGAAATCTCAGCTTCCACATCATATTCTCCACCAGGTCCTATCGTTGCAAGATCACTTAGTTGAAAGGTTTCATTTGCTTGATAATTAACGCCATCAATTGTGTAGAAACCATTTTGATTAGAATTAAGGTCAAGCTCTCCCTCAGTTATTACAGCATCTTTTATAAAATCAAACTGACTGCCTGCAATTTGAGTGTAAGTAATAGGAGCTACAGCATCTCCACTGATTCCTAAATTAAAGATAACATTGTTATCAAGAGTATATTTGAAAGGGTCTGTTACTGCACCAGTACCACCAATTTTAGTAAAGTTCATTGTGATAGGAAATTGGGCTGGAGGTAGGATTTCAGGAAAATCAAAATCTTCAAAAATTCCTGTACCGCTAGGGAACAGTAAAAAAGCACCATTATTAAGGTCAACGCTAAAATTATCGTTTCCTACACCCGCATAAAAATCATCGGTTCCATTACCCCAACCAGCTGTATCGCCATTACTAACAGTAGCAGCCTGAACAGGAGCGGTGGCGATGCTAGTAGCAGCGATTGCGCTGAGAGCAGCAACTCCTAGGGGAGCAAACTTCTGTGAAAAGAGAAATTTTCTCATCTTTTTTTCCTCTAAAAAACTTGAATTATGTTTGAGAACAATCTTTTGTTTCTCTAATTTCAGAATACTCCAAAAAATAAATAACAACAGGAATAAATATGCATCTTTACTAATATTTATATATTGACAATATGTAACTATATTAGTTTTTCCAATCCTGATAAATTATAGATAAACCAATAAAAATTTCTACTTATATACTAACATATTCAATTAACGGAATTAGCTTGAAAAAAGACTATTAACGATCTTTATATTTAATATCTAGGCTATCTATAGTCACAATTTTACTGACAAAATAATGTTAATTATTGTTAACAAGCAAGTGAATCCTGCTCATATATACCCCTGATGTATCAATCAAAAATCCATCAATAATTAGGTAGTTAAACTACTAATTGATTTCCGGATGTATGGCTTTGAAAAAACGGATTAGAAGATGAAGAGGTAAAAGCCGTGTAACAACGGAGATAGGTTAGACTCATAAGTACAATTTATAGTAGATTCCCAGAGACACGAAGGCTTGTCTTTACGAATCTTCATAAAACTTGGCCACTACTTGAAAAATAGGCTGATGTTAATGTTGAAGATGGTAATTTTGCCCACTTAAAGAATGTGACAAAACCGAGTTTATAGGCAAGAGGCAAAAGGTATTTGTGGCAAATATTTATCGTGCATTGTATTATTCCAATTACCAAAAATAATCCTATACTTAGGCAACACTTCAATGATTAAGTAATATCATGTTCGCTTGAATACTTATAATTAGGCTCTTTTGTTGGGCTTTAGCCCGCTAAATATATATCAGTTGCTCAAGCCCAACTACAAACTAATACTTTTTTTAACTGATTATCCGCAATTCGTAGCTCCTCCGGAGGGGGCACATAATATAATTAGTAGAACTAAATCACTTTTTATTAGATTATCAGCAGCGTCAGTGTATATTATTCCTATTTTACTGCTCTGTACTCCCCCACTCCCCTACTCAAGCACTGAATAAAATGTAGAAAAGTTTTTGAGAAATGCTATTAGAGGCTATTTATCATGACTCTGTCTTCCTAGCAACAGCCTAACTATTTGTAGCAAATATTTATCAAATTGGTATAATAAGATTGATTGAAAGACTTTCTGGGTGATGTCTCTTTGACCAAAAACATAGCCTCACTCTAAGAAATGGTAAGAGGCTATTCCTCCTGTACATCGCCCTACCGACGGTTTCCCTACCTGTACGGGTGATTCGCGAATCACCCGTACGACTCCTGACTCCTGACTCCTGACTCCTCCCTCGTTATTTATAACTATTCAAACGGACATAATATTAATCCCCAGACCCAGCTTTCCAAGCTATAGCTTTACTAGGTTGAGGATCGGGTAACTTCAAAGAAATTAAAGCTGCAGCTAACACAAACAACATCGATACCCACAGACAACCAACTAAACCAAATATCTGATAAACCAACCCAGATAAAACTGTACCTGCAAGACGACCACCAGAATTAGCCATATAGTAGAAACCAACATTTAAAGCTACTTTGTCATCATCAGTAAATGCTAATACCAGGTAGGAATGAACGGCAGAATTAAAAGCAAATACTATGCCAAATAACATCAACCCACCAACAATAACTAAATTAGCAGGTAAACCTAACTGTATTGCTAGAGCGATTGCGCAGGGAATACCAGTTAATGTAAATGTCCAGAATTGAATAGTTTTTGATTGTGGAGGTTGACCGGAACCAAATTTTTGTATAAGTGTCGGTGCTAAAGATTGAATAATACCATAACCAATCACCCAACAAGCCATAAATCCACCAACTTGATAAAATGACCAACCCAAAGTACCTTGCAAGAAAACGGGTAATGCTACTACAAACCAGACATCTCGCGAACCAAATAAAAAGAAGCGAGCAGCAGAAAGAATATTAATTTCCTGACTTTTAGAAAAAAGTTGTTTAAATTTCACCTTCTGCTTAATTTTGCCCATTCCCTTCGGCAACATTAAACCAGTAAACATAATCAAAAACAAACCTCCTGCCATTATCCAGAGAGCATTGACAAATCCAAATAATGTCAGGAGTGCACTACCTACAAAAAAACCAGCTCCTTTAAGAGCATTCTTGGAACCAGTTAACACTGCCACCCACTTAAATAAAGATGATTGAGCATCTTGGGGAACTACTAAACGAATGGCACTTTTAGAACTCATTTTAGTTAAGTCTTTAGCAATTCCAGAAAATGCTTGTGCTATCATCACATAAAACACAGCTAACCATTGCGCCCAACTTTGGTCTACATAAGAAAGCATAATCAGGGAGAAAACCTGTAAACCAATACCACAATACAGAGTGACTTTTAATCCAAATTGTGAACCGATCCAACCACCGAAAAAATTAGTAAAGATGCCAAAAACTTCATAAAATAAGAACAAAAAGGCGATTTCTAGAGGAGTATAGCCAATTTGGTGGAAGTACAGTAGCACCAACATTCGCAAAGCACCATCAGTAATGGTGAAACCCCAGTAGGCAAGGGTGACGAGGGCATAATTTCTTAAACTAGCACTTGTGGTAGAAGCCATGATTTTTATTAATTAATTTAAACTATTGCAACCAATTTTCTAAAATTCAATCTTCAATTCTCAACATATCTGAATCATTAGACATCTCCGAAAAAGATATAGACTTTTTATAAGAGTAGGGAACAGGGAACAGGGAACACTTAACTGGGAACAGGTAATATATTTTTAGGAAAAAGGTACTAAAAAGAATTTTGTGAGGAATTTTTACAACTATATATCATCCTAAATAAAGGGCAATTTTATTTTCTGGAGATGTCTATTAGAAACCAAAACTAGATTATGATAAATTGCCGTAGCTGCAATCAGAATATCGGCAAATTGTATAGGGGTTCCTTTTTTCCTTAAATTTGCATAAATACCAGAGGAGATATTAATTATCTCTATTTTGTCTAAAAACAAAATATTGATATAGCTTTTACACAAATTCTCAAGAATAGCTAACTTTAAAAGATATAGACTTTTTGCATCTAGTAGGGAACAGGGAACACTTAACTGGGAACAGGTAATATATTTTTAGGAAAAAGGTACTAAAAAGAATTTTGTGAGGAATTTTTACAACTATATATCATCCTAAATAAAGGGCAATTTTATTTTCTGGAGATGTCTATTAGAAACCAAAACTAGATTATGATAAATTGCCGTAGCTGCAATCAGAATATCGGCAAATTGTATAGGGGTTCCTTTTTTCCTTAAATTTGCATAAATACCAGAGGAGATATTAATTATCTCTATTTTGTCTAAAAACAAAATATTGATATAGCTTTTACACAAATTCTCAAGAATAGCTAACTTTAAAAGATATAGACTTTTTGCATCTAGTAGGGAACAGGGAACACTTAACTGGGAACAGGTAATATATTTTTAGGAAAAAGGTACTAAAAAGAATTTTGTGAGGAATTTTTACAACTATATATCATCCTAAATAAAGGGCAATTTTATTTTCTGGAGATGTCTATTAGAAACCAAAACTAGATTATGATAAATTGCCGTAGCTGCAATCAGAATATCGGCAAATTGTATAGGGGTTCCTTTTTTCCTTAAATTTGCATAAATACCAGAGGAGATATTAATTATCTCTATTTTGTCTAAAAACAAAACATTGATATAGCTTTTACACAAATTCTCAAGAATAGCTAACTTTTTCTGGGAATTAACCGCTAATAAACCTCCCTTACTTTCAAAATAGGTAATACAACTGATAAAAAGTTTTGCTTCTCTATAATTAACATCATTTAGGCCATAAAATAGTCTAGAATCTTTTTTAATAAAAGCAGTTAAAATATTTGTATCTAATAAATATTGCATTACTAGACTTTCCTCAAATCTCTGATTGCTGCATCAAATTATTCTATTTCTTTAGGTGTTAGATCCCTGAATAATCCAAACAATACTTGCCCCCCAATATAGGTCTGATTTTATTACTAAGTATTTCGTCATTCATTTCTTGGAATTGTTCTGGAGAAGCATTTATCATAAAGGTCTCAACTATAACTTCAACCATTTCATCTCTTTCTAAATTTTCAAACAAATTCTCAGTAGGTAGGAAATTCTCTACAATTGGAATTACTCTGTACTTAAAAATATCTTTTATAGTAATATAAACTTCAGCCATATTCTGACCCTAGTTTATTTGATTTATTTTCCTATTTCTAAGTTTAACAATTTTTTTTCTAGTTGTAGCAGTTTTGCAAGAAGAACGGCAGTGGGAGCATCTTGCTCCCATAAAGTTGCATTGTTCATCCCAATCTACCATTACGCGAGCAGGACTACCCTAGGTTTTAAGATTACAATGACTCTTTCAAACTCAGAGCAACTTTTCGAGCTAACTCTGCCATACGGTTAGCATAACCCCATTCATTGTCATACCAAGCCAAAATTTTTACTTGAGTTTCATCTACTACCATTGTTGAGAGAGCATCAATAATAGAAGACCGGGGGTCATCTTTATAATCAATGGAAACTAAAGGACGTTCTTCATAACCCAAAATTCCTTTGAGTGGTGGTTGTTTTGATGCAACTTCTAATAAACTGTTAATTTCTCCTACTGTAGTGGGGCGAATCACTTCAAATACACAGTCTGTCAAAGAAGCATTCAATAAAGGAACTCGCACTGCTAAACCATTCAATTTACCATTAAGTTCTGGATAAATTAATCCGATCGCTGTTGCAGATCCGGTTGTCGTAGGAATCAGTGAAAGACTTGTAGCTCTTGCACGACGCAAATCTTTATGAGGTGCATCAACAATAATCTGAGTATTAGTATTGTCGTGGATAGTGGTAATAACTCCATGTTTAATTCCTAATCCTTCGTGAATCACCTTGACCACGGGAGCTAAACAGTTGGTAGTACAAGACGCTGCCGTGAGTAAGTGATGTTTTTCAGGTTCATAGAGATTATCGTTTACACCCATAACTACATTTAAAGCTTCTTCTTTAACTGGTGCTGCAACAATAACCTTTTTGACACCATGCTGAAAGTAAGGTTCGAGGGTTTTTTTAGTCCTAAACTTCCCAGAACATTCCAACACAATATCAATACCAAAATTTTCCCAAGGTACTTCATCTGGTTGAGAATATTGACTGAAACTGAGAGGTTTACCATCAATTATTACTCGATCTCCTGCTGCCTCTACTTCCGGCGACCACCTGCCATGTACAGAATCAAACTTAAGTAAATGTGCTGCCGCTGCCGTACCTCCTTTAATTTCATTAATATGAACAAACTCTAGTTCCGACCACTCCCAAGCGACGCGGAGTGCCAACCTTCCCATACGACCAAATCCATTTATTCCTATACGCATTGCCATATTTTTTCCCTACTTTTTTGAATAACTAAAATTTATTTCTGTAAATACTCTGCTATTAAATAAGTAGGTAGGCACGAATAAACATCACTATGTAACGGAATGTTAAAGAAGTTGAAACCCTTGAGATTGCTTCCTTCCGCTCCGCTTCAGTCGCTGCGGACGTACTTGTAAATTTTTTCACCTACCTACTTAGTAGACTCTATCAAAGCACCAAAGTCAAAATTTAACCACTCAACTGAGTCATTATTTTTTTGACTTTTGCATAAATATCATCCCGCAGTTGCGGAAAAATTTACTGACAACATGGTGTAGATGTTTCTAAATTTGACTCAACACTAACAACTAGATTTTTTTCTGGTGCAGTATCCGCAACTTTCACTACAAAAACTTCCCAACGGTTACCATCGGGGTCTGTAACCCAAACTTTATCTTGAAGTGCATAACAGCAGTCTGTATTATGTTCCTCAAATATTGATAATCCGGAAATCTTAAATCTCTCAATTGTTGCTGCTACTTCCTGGGAAGTTTCTACCTGTATTCCCAAGTGGTCTAAGTTTCCACCTGGTTGTACATTTTCCGCTAAGTTGAGAGTAAGATTCAGAGGTGGGTTAGCAATATCAAATTTTGCGTAATCAGATTTATACTTAATTGGAGCAATTCCAAATAAAACTTGATAAAATTCAACAGATTTTTCTAGGTTGGTTGCTGTTAAAGCAATATGAGTTTTGAGAATAGACATATTTTTGATTCCTCAAATTTAATGATTTAAACAACTTATATTATGTTCGGTTAAATAGTTATTATAATTAAAGTTCGTAGTATAGCTCTCACTCAGCCCTATCTACAGTTCGGGATCAAGCCCTACTACAAACAAAAACTTCATTATAAGTGATTATCCGAACATGATATTAACTAGCTATCAGCTTTTATATTTGCATTCCGGAATGCTGCGCCAACAGCTAAAACAATCCTACTGATTGCTAATAAACTGTTTGTAAACTTATAAAAACCTCTCTCCAAACCTTTCTCCTGGTAGGAGAGAAGCTTATTAATCCCCTTCCCTTGTAAGGAATGGGGGTTAGGTTTTTGGGATTCCTTTTCTCAGTACTGACCGCTTCTTTAATTTTTGGCTAAATCTCGTAAAAAGCTACTTTGAGATTCCCGTAAATCAATTTCTGGATTTGCTGTTAATATAGTCTTAAGAGCATCATCGTAGGATGCTCCAGAATTAATCAAATACCCAGCAAGAATAGTCGCTGTTCGCCTTCTGCCACTGCTGCAATGAATTACAACTGCATGATTTTGACTATCAATAAAATCCTGTAATTGTTTAATTTGTTCTGGACTTGGTGCAGTTCCTCCTTTAATTGGTAACCACAGGTGAGGTAAGTTAGCTTGTTGGTAAAATTCTAAATTAGATGGGTCATCCATTACAGAGACTATTGCCCCAATACCTAATTTCTGTAGTTCTGGTAACTCTTCTGGCATCGGTTTCCGAACTCCTGCTAGTTTATCTGGAATCACCCACCACAAGTTTTCTGCTATTGGTTGAGTTGTTTGTTGTTCCATTGTTAGTTTTTCTGATATTAACTATAGGGGTCTGTCAAATATTTGCCAAAGTAGGAAAAATCGGCCAGCAAGATGGATGAGCGAGCAAGATGCTCGCACTATAATTTACAACAACGGGGGTCTAACAAAGTTGCTTTTTCTGGTTCGCGAGGAAACCAAAAAGCTGTACGTTGGCATACTTTCACCAACATTAACATTACTGGCACTTCTATTAAAACTCCCACTACCGTTGCTAATGCAGCTCCAGAATTTAAGCCAAATAAAGTAACAGCAGTAGCGATCGCTACTTCAAAATGATTACTCGCTCCAATTAAAGCAGCAGGAGCAGCATCTTCGTAATTTAGTTTCATTTTCAAAGCTGCTACATAAGCAATTAAGAAAATAAAATTAGTCTGGATAAAAAGTGGTACTGCTATTAATAATATGTGAAACGGATTTTCTACAATTAATTCACCCTTAAAAGCAAATAACAAAACTAAAGTTATCAATAATGCAGCAGTAGAAACAGGACTTAAATACTTGATAAACTTACCCTCAAACCAAGCTTTACCTTTATATTTAAAAATCCAGTAACGACTATACATTCCTGCAGCCAAAGGAAAACCAACATAAATTAGGACTGATAAAACAATAGTTTCCCAAGGCACAGTTAAATTATTTGCTGACAATAACCATCGCCCTAAAGGAGCATATAAAAACAACATTGTCAAGGAATTAATCGCCACCATTACTAATGTGTGTCCCTGGTTACTATAAGAAAGATAACCCCACATTAATACCATTGCAGTACAAGGTGCGATACCAAGTAATATTGTGCCAGCAATGTAAGAATCTGCCAGAGATACTTCTGTACCGCGTAATATTTCTGTACCTGTTAGCAGTGGGCGAAATAACCAACCAAGAAAAAATTGGGCAAATGCTACCATTGTGAAAGGTTTGATTACCCAATTAACAACTAAAGTTAAGATTACAGGTTTAGGAGCGCGGGCAGCATTTTTAGCTTGGGTAAAGTCTATCTTAACCATGATCGGATACATCATAAAAAATAGACAGATAGCAATGGGGATAGATACCTGATAAATGCTCATAGCATCTAATGTTCTGGCAACACCAGGAAATATTTTCCCCAAAGCTATACCTGCAAAAATGCACAATGCTACCCAGACAGTCAAATATTTTTCAAAGAAACTAAGTTTACCACCTGCTTGCACAGCAGATGTATTAACTTGGGGTACATCTATAGTCATAATTTGTAAAATTAATATTCTGTTCGTTTCGTGAGAACTTGATAAATAGTTAAGTTGAGCTGTGCTTCTCCACCAAACACAGTTCCTACTTTTGTTTTGTGATAGTTGCGGTAAAGTTTCATATAGCTCTCTTCCCCAAACGCAACATAACCTACAGAATTGACAGCTTTTTGAGCATTGTTCATGTAAAAGTCAATGAACTCATTCATTAATGGGTTATTCTGTGCTGATACCGCATTTACATAAATAAATAGTGGTCTAGCTAGGGGTTGATACTTTGCCTGTTCTACTGCTGTTTTAGTTGGTGCGATCGCGCCATTACCGCTATCAACAGCTAGAGATCTTAATTTGTCTTTATGCTCTACATAATAGGCGTAACCAAAATAACCTAAAGCATTGGGATCGTTGCTAACTCCTTGTGCTAGCACTTCGTCGTCTTCACTAGCTATGTAGTCGCTACGAGTAGCTTTATTTTTGCCGACGATAGCCTCGGTAAAATAGTCATAAGTTCCAGAGTCAGCACCAGGACCAAATAGCAGTAATGGTCGATCTGGCCATGAAGAACGCACTTGATTCCATTTGGTGATTTTTCTTTGGGCTTGAGATTCCCACATTTTGGCTAACTCAGACAGAGTAATATCTTGAGCCCAACTATTGGCCTGGTTTACGACAATCGTTAGAGCATCAAAGCCAATAGGTAGTTCTATATAGGATATTTTGTTTTGCTTGCAAGTTTCCATCTCTTCTTTAAGTATGGGGCGCGAAGCATTATTAATATCTGTTTCTCCAGCACAGAACTTTTTAAACCCTCCACCTGTACCGGAAAAACTCGCACTGACTTCTACATCAGGCTTATCAGTGGCATTGAATTTTTCGACAATTTTTTGGGTGATGGGGTATACAGTGCTAGAGCCATCAATTTTTATCGGTTGTTGTTTTACCTGGCTGGAACCACAAGCAGCTAGCATTACTGCTACTCCAATGGTGAGGGTCTTTTTATTCAAACCTTTCACCAGGACTTGTAGGTTTTCTTTCATGCTGTCATTACAAGAAAATTTGATATATTGGATAAAATTAATATAACAAAAAAATTTGATATGTCAATAATTTTATGGAAGTCCAAATTTAGAAGTCAATAGACTTTTTGCCAGAGTAGGGAACAGGAAATAGGGAATAGGGAATAGGAAATAGGGAATAGGGGATAGATTTTGAATACAAAAATACGAAAAATGATTTTGCAAGATAATTTTACAACTTATAGCTGATGTTAAATAAAGAGCAAGTTTATTTTCTGGAGATATCTAATCATCAAGAAGCAGCAGTAGAGGTTTTGTGAAATTTGTCTGCAAAACCTCTGCGCTCAAGATTTTTATAACGCTTTTCACATAGATAGACTACAGTTAGTACGAGCAACCCAAAAGCATTTTCCTCCGACGTACTCCCTACTTCCTATCCCAAAATAATTTTGTGGTCTACTTAAATGAATTGCCCTGTAAATATCCAGAAAATACCTATCAAAACTTAATCGTGAATATCTCCATTAGGCATCGAAGCACCTTGCATTTGAGCACCACTTAAATTAGCTGTGCTTAATTCAACCCTAGTTAAAATAGAGTCATTCAGGTTAGAGTTACGGAAATTTGCTTTTGCTAGGTAGGCATCAGTTAAGTCAGCTTTAGTGAGATTTGCCTGACTTAAATTAGCTCGACTAAGATCTGCCCTGACTAAATTAACTTGAGTTAGATTAGCTCTTACTAACTGAGCTTTACCCAATTTTACATCTGCCATAATTGCGCCAGTTAAGTTAGCCTGATTAAGACGTGTATCAATTAATCCAGCTCTTTCAATTTTGGCATTAATTAAACTCGCCCCAGATAAGTTAACTCCTGCCAAATTAGCTTCTGTTAAAAATGCACCATCTAAAATTACTTGAGATAAATTTGCTTTAGTTAATTTGGCATCTCTAAGTAAAACTTCACTTAGGTTTGCTCCTCTCAAATCAGCTTTAGTTAAATCAGCTCCAGTCAAATCAACACCACGCATATCGGCTCCCCGCAGATTTACTCCCCGAAGATTAGCTATTTCATAAGCTCGTTTTTCATAGCGGAGATTTGCCCCACGCATATAAGCACCACGCAAGTCAGCACCCTGTAGATTAATTCCTCGCATATCTGCCCCACTCAGATTAGCATCAATCAAGGTTGCTAACTCTAGATTGGCCAGTCGAAAGTCTGCATTCTGTAAGTTTGCTCCATGAAGATCGACATCAGCCATGTTAACAGCTTGCAAGTTAGCTTGAGTGAGATATGCACCACTAAGTTTAGCTGTAATTAAATTAGCGCGTTGGAAATTAACTCGATTTAGAAATGCTAGCACCAAGTCTGCTCCCTGAAGATCGGCCTCGGAAAAATTTGCGCCAATCAAGTCTGCTCTATTTAATTGGATACCTTTAAGATTGATGCCTCGAAAATTGGTTTCTCCTGCTGCATATTTCCTGAGAATTTCAACACTACTCATTATGATTTTCCTTTGTTTAAAGTGCTTAAAGAAGTAATAATACCAGTTTCAAAAAATACTGCTACATTAATTTTTTTTGTAGTTGGGGAAAACCTGGATTTTGGCATACAGAAAAATTAAATTAAAGACTAAGGGTTTTCCCTATTCCCTAAAACGAAATTGTTTGTGTCCAAATAATTGATTTATTGCCTGATTTTCTACCATGAATTTTGACATTTTTGAGATATTCTGATTGTAAATGAGCGATTTCTTTTTGGACTACTGGAGTTACAATTTCTTGATTGGGAATTTGTTCTGATTCTACAACAATATGCAGATAACCATTTTTTCTTCCAGCTATAACTGTAATGCCTTGTTGCTGAAGTAATTGATTAATTATTATAGCAACTGCTTTGGGATTTCCTTGGGTTGCTAATTCAATAATCTTTTGTTGGTTTTCATGATAAATTTCTTTTTCTTGCTCCAATTCTGTATTGATAGTATTGCCAGAGTTATTAGGGTTTATTGTTTTCCTTTCTTCTATTTCTAATTGCCTGAGAATTTCTCTGAATTTTGTGGACTTATCCTGTAAATTACTAATTAAATCTCCTAAAGCTTTATATTTTAATGATAAACGTTTTTCTTCTGGCTCACCTTGTAAAAGGTTATTTAAAGTTTCTTCTAAGGAAATAAATTGTACTTCTATCGCATTCATTACAGCATCAACTCTTTGATTGACTAAGTCCGAAATTTCATTTTCTATCTCTAATTTTTGTTTGATTGAATCTAGGATATTTTTCCCTCCTAAAGGAAATTTTTTATTATTATCTTGAGTTACTATTTTAGGTTTTGTAGGAATAGGATTTACGATTTGTTGGTAATCAATTGAGTCGGCAATATTTTTTTCTTCTGTTTGATTTGTACTCTCGTTGATGATTTCTGCTCTAGAATGTTCAGATGAACTTATAGATTGTGCTTCGTTTTCTTCATTCGTAATTTCTGGTTCTTTTTGACTGACCAGAGCAATACCGGCTTTTTGAAAATAATTATTACTGTCTATATCAGTTCTTTTTGTATCTGATGCTGATACTTGAGATTTTTCAGGTTGTGCTTCACTTTGAGGAACGATAATTTCTTCTGAATAGCAGGAGGTTAAAGCGTTAATAATTACATGAGCTACTTGGGTATATTCATCTGGTTCTTCAAAATTATTAGCTGTGCTATATAAAGAAGATTCTAAGTCTGTTATAGATGAGCATAAATTAAATATTTGTCTGAGTAAACTATCTAAGTTCTTTGTTTTCAGTAATAGCCAATCCCTTTCACTAAAATTAAATTGATGTTCTACGGTAGAAAAAATCATAATTTTGGCTTTTAATGGATTAGTGCCTTGCATGATTTTTTCCCGAACATCAAATAATTTTCCAGGGTCTCTTGCATAGGATTCTTCTACTGCTAATTTCCCTTTTAAAACGGTTTGCTCATCTGAATTCTCAAGACTCCAGTTCGGAGTAGATTCCATAACTGTCATATCTTCTTCTTCTTCTTCAGGATATAGTTTACCTACACTGCCAATAATTTTCTGTGCTAATAAACTATATTCTGTTTTTTTATTGACTTTAGAAACTATGCGAGATAATCTATGATCTAAGATTTCTATATTCCCTGTCTTGTTATATAATTCTTCTATTAATTCCTTCAGGTTAATTTCTGATAATTTAGTTTCATCATTCTCCCATCTACCTTCACAAGCACAATAAATTACTTTCTTAATCCTAATTAAATCTGCATCTTTTTCTAATTCTTTAACTATTGTATCTATCATTGAAAATGATTCCATAATTTTGATTCCCAAATAAGCAAAATATTTTCCTAATGTCAGCATTTAGCCGTTAGCTATCAGCTATTAATTTATTATCTTTGAAAGATGAAGTATAATTGAAAGATTGAGCAAAAATTAAAAGTTACTCTTAAAGCAGATTAGCCAATCTTACTCATGAATTAAAAAGCTATTAGTGCATTATAATCTAGAAAAAGCTAACTGCTAATACCTGAATGTTTACTTTCTAATTATTTAAGATTAAAGTAATTTACTGATAATAGTCAGTTTTTCAACCTCAATTTTAGCCAGAAATATTACTTTAATTGCTGTCTTTGATTTAGTTTAACTATAAACTATAATCAAGCTATTATATAATGATATAACTCTGGTAAGCATTCAATTATTAGCTGTCAGCTCTCAGCAATAAGGTAAGCTTTCAGCTATTAACTGTCGGCTCTCAGCAATAAGACCCCGCCCTTAAGGACTTATGCTTTATAAACATCTTTACTTAAGATAAAACTTGACAAAAGAGACAAGTTATGTATTGGCCATTAAAATGTATCAGGACTTACGCATGAGGTACGAAAAACTAGAATTTGAGATTGCTTCCCTGTCGGTCGCAATGACGAAAATACGTTCTACTGCGTAAGTCCTATGTATTTAAAAATAGGTTTTTTTCTGCAAGCCGTAATTTGGCGCTCACTCTCCCCCACCTCCAAATCTGCCCATTCTAGCTATCATATAAAATCCGGTTATACAGTAATCACCAAATTACTTCCTCTGAATACAGATGTTATATATTGAAATTGAATAAGAATTTAAAAATTCATGCTATTCAAATCCTTTCTAAATTCTAAATTATGACTCCGAGCGCGATGGGATAACTAATTGATTCTATATAATGGATAGCCTTAAGGACGTGATTTATAGAGGTTTTCCAAAGTGTTGACTACAAAACTTCTGCCTTCTTTCTCCCCTCAGCATAAGTGCCTTTAAGCCAAAATCTCTGTATTCTATGTTAATGAAAAGCGCTATAAATGAATATAGACTTTAAGGTCAAAAGCAATGGCTGTTAACGTAGTTACGACCCAGGAGGCTAGCTGTTAACGTTTTCGGCTAAGAGCCGACATGAAACGCGGAGCGACTTGAATTGCGTTTGCGGAGCATGACCTAGGATAGCTCCTCTGTTAGCACAGCTCCTCCTCCGGAGGTAAGAGGTAGTCACGACCCAGGAGGCTAGCTGACGGCTGAATGCTTACTAACTAAGTCGATTTGTCATCAATCAGCCACTTTGCTAGAGTCTAAAGTGATTAAGTTAACAATAATAACTGTAAATATTATTGTCAAAAATAAATTTATATGGTATTTAAAAATATAGATGTGATTGTAATTGGTAGTGGCATAGGAGGCTTAGTTGCTGGAGCAATGCTTGCTTACTATGGCAAAAAGGTAGTAATTTGTGAAAGCCATACTATTCCTGGAGGGGCAGCTCACTCTTTCTCCCGTCAAGGTTTCCATTTTGATTCTGGTCCATCTTTTTATTGTGGGTTAGCTGATCCTTATAGTCTTAATCCCTTACAAACAGTCCTCAACATTTTGGGCGAATCTATTGAGACAGTTGTCTATAACCCCCTCGGACATTACCATTTTCCTGAAGGTAGTCTGCCTGTCTATAGTAATGGGTTATCTTATCTAGAAGCTGTTGCTCACTTCACAACTCAAGGCGCTCAGGAATTAAAACTTTTTCAAGATAATCTTTTACGGTTATATGCTGGTCTCAAAGAAGTTCCACCTATAGCTTTAAGGGCTGATTTTTGGTTAATACCAATTTTATTGGGAAAATATGGACTATCTTTACTGAAGATGTTACCTTCCCTTGGGGATATAGGAGGTTCCGTCGGACAAATCATGGATAAATGGGTAAAAGACCCTTGGGTGCGCCGTTTAATTGATTTGGAATGTTTTCTCCTGTCTGGGTTAAAAGCTGATGGTACTGTTGCTCCAGAAGTGGCGTTTATGTTTGGAGAACGTTCTAACTCGGTTATTGAATATCCTATTGGTGGTAGTGGTGCAATAGTTAATGCTTTGGTTAGAGGTTTGGAACGTTGGGGTGGTGAATTACGCTTGAATGCTCATGTGGAACAAATATTAATAGAGTCTGGTAAAGTTGTAGGGGTCCGCTTGAGAGGTGATGAAATTATAGAAGCTCCTATTGTTATTTCTAATGCCACGATTTGGGATACCTATACTCAGTTATTGAGACCTGAAGATTTACCTACCTCTTTGCGTGAAACTGCTTTGGCGACTCCTGCGGTGGAAAGCTTTATGCACTTACATTTAGGTATTCGTGCTGATGGTTTAGAAGGTTTGACTGGACATCATGTGGTTGTTTTGGATGGAGATGTTGATATTTCTACTCCAGGCAATACTTGTATGATTTCTATTCCTTCGGTTTGGGATTCTACTTTAGCACCTCCCGGTCATCATGTTGTTCATGCTTATACTTTAGAGTCTTTTTCTGGTTGGCAAAAAGATGAATCTTATCCCCAACGGAAACGGGAAAAAGCAGAGTCTTTATTTCTAGCTTTGGAAAAAGTAATTCCTGATATTCGCCAACGTATAACTCTAGAGTTAATTGGTACACCTCTGACTCATGCTCGCTTTTTGCGTCGTTATCAGGGTACTTACGGACCTGCTATTGCTGCTGGTAAAGGTAGTTTTCCTGGACCTCAAACTCCTATCTCTGGTTTGTATCGGGTGGGAGATAGTACAATGCCTGGTATTGGCGTACCAGCGGTTGCTGCTTCAGGGGTAATTTGTGCAAATACTTTGGTTTCTGTTGAGAAGTCTTTGTCTTTGTTAGGGAGTAGGGAGTAGGGAGTAGGAGAGAAAGATAGTTGTTGGGTTTCGTTCCTCAACCCAATCTACACTTATTACACCATTGAATATGTGTCAGTCTACTACTAGACATCTCCAAAAATAAAAAGTAAAATCAATTCTTATCCAGAAATGATCGATTATTCTTCCCTGTTCCCTGTTAAGTGTTCCCTGTTCCCTCTTTTCTGGAGATGTCTACTGCTTCTGACTTCAGCGATAAGGCAGCGATCGCTATATTTTTGTCAGGACTTGCGCAAAATATCAGGTTCTACACCATCTGTAGTAGCGTGTCTAGATTTATGAGTGTGGGTAAGTTTCATAAATTAACATCATGTCTCATTAAATAACTGTAATAAACAATCTTTTCCCAACCTCGTAGGGACGTTGCATGCAACGTCCCTACTACTTCCTCTTTTCTGGAGATGTCTAATACAAACCCGGTTTCTACAATGCCAGAAAAATCATAGCCACCCATCACCAATGCCAAAGTAAAAATCAAAAAAGTCAAAGTTTTCTATAATGTAGAAAATACTTCAATTTCTCTCCTTTCCTTTGTAGTTAAATAACTTCAGGAGATTAGGTATTGGATATTCTGAAACTAATGCTTGTATGCTGTTACTGCTTCAGATATATTGAAGTAGTTGTACAACAACAATTAAAAAGGAGATGTCGTGAGATTAATAATCACATTCTTACTATGTTTTTTCCTACTTGGACAAAATCCAGCTTTCGCCTTCTATGAAGTTAATGGAAATTTTACTATTAACAATAGTTGTGAAGCTTACACAAGTATCAGAAAGAAAACCAATCCTGTAACTGTTGAACAAGGAAAAACTTACCCAGTCTTAGGACAAAATAAAGAATTTGGAGACTATTTTTATCTAAAAGTAGATGAAGAAAGTAAATGGGTAAACAAAAACTGTGGTCAATTTAATTCTGCTGGGCAAAGTAAACCAGAAGGAAATAAAACTGGAGTAGGTTGTCCTGATGAAGGTTGTGCAGAGAAATATGTACTTGCTATTAGCTGGCAACCTAGTTTTTGTCAGACAAGGCGAAGTAAACCTGAATGTATCTCTCAAACAGAAGACCGCTATGATGCGACTAACTTTACTTTACATGGTTTGTGGCCTGACAAACTTGCCTACTGTGGAGTTTCTTCTGAAGATATAAATGATTCTAAGCAGAGAGACTGGGATGATTTACCGCCCCTAAATTTGGATGAACAGACTACCTCTGAATTAGATATAGTGATGCCTGGTAAGCAGTCTTACCTACATCGCCACGAGTGGATTAAACATGGTACTTGCGATGGTCGAGATGAGGATACTTACTACGACATTTCTATAGATTTATTGAATGAAGTTAATGCTTCGCAAGTACAAGATTTATTTGCAGAAAATATTGGTAAAACTATTACTCAGTCTCAAATTGAAGCAGCTTTTGACAATTCGTTTGGAGAAGGTGCAGGTGAAAGTGTGAGAATTAGATGTAAGGATGGGTTGATTAGTGAACTTCAAATTAAAATGCGCAGACCTCTAGTTGGGGAAAAGTTGGCAGATGTTTTAGTGCCGAGAAGTAGAAGATCTTGCAAGAGTGGAATAGTCGATCCTGTAGGATTTTAGAAGGTCTTTGAGAAGTGCTGCATGGAACCGATGAATCCTCAAAACCTAACCCCCCTGCCCCACTTCCCTACAAGGGAATGGGGGTGAATAAGCCTCTGTCCTCGTAGGAGAAAGGTTTGGAGAGAGGTTTTTATGAGTTGACAAATAGTTTATTAGAAATTGAAAGGTTTAAAACCTAACCCCCCTGCCCCCCTTCCCTGCAAGGGAAGGGGGGTGAATAAGCCTCTGTCCTCGTAGGAGAGAGGTTATTATAAGTTGACAAATAGTTTATTAGAAATTGAAAGCTTTTGTTACTGGTACAAGTGGTTTTATTGGGGCGAATTTGGTGCGGTTGTTATTACAGCAGGGTTATGCTGTGCGATCGCTGGTTCGCTCTACAAGTTGTCTTGATAATCTTCAGGGTTTAGATGTAGAAGTTGTAGTGGGAGACTTAAATGACTCTGACTTGTCTAAGTTGATGGAGGGGTGTCAAGTTTTATTTCATGTAGCTGCTCATTATTCTTTGTGGCAAAAAGATAGAGAGTTAGTTTACAAAAATAATGTGTTGGGTACGCGCAATGTTTTGGCAGCAGCGCGACGGGCAAAAATTGAGCGGACGGTTTATACAAGTTCTGTTGCTGCTATTGGAGTGGGAGTTTCTGGAGCAGTTGTGGATGAAACGCATCAGTCTCCAGGGGAGAAGTTGGTGGGAGATTATAAAAAGTCTAAGTTTTTGGCCGAACAAGAAGCAGTGAAGGCGTTTGAGCTTGGTCAAGATGTGGTAATTGTTAATCCTACTGCCCCTGTTGGTGCTTGGGATATTAAACCTACTCCGACTGGTGATATTATTCTGCGGTTTTTGCGTCGCCAAATGCCTGCTTATGTTGATACTGGTTTAAATATTATAGATGTTCGGGATGTGGCATGGGGTCATTTGTTAGCTTTGAAAAAAGGGAAAAGTGGCGATCGCTATATTTTAGGTAATCAAAATATTACACTTAAGGAATTACTCGATCTATTGGAGGAAATTACAGGTTTACCTGCTCCCAGACAAACTATTCCTGTATGGTTGCCATTGACTGTAGCGTGGGTTGATGAAAAAATTATTGCACCATTGGGAAAACAACCCTCTGTTCCTTTGGATGGAGTGCGGATGTCTCAACAAAAGATGTATTATGATGCTTCTAAGGCGGTAAAAGAATTAGGTTTGCCTCAGTCTTCAATTAGAGTTGCGCTCCAGGATGCTGTTAATTGGTTTCGGCAATGAGTGCGATCTGTAGGGGCGGGTTTCACCAAAAATCTGGTGATAACTAATTAATTTATCTAAACCCGCCCCGCTTTGGTGCTGCACGATATCCCCTGGGGGCGGGTTTATTTGATTTAATGTTACTGCCGATAAATTGCCTGTGGAACCCGCCCCTAGGTCATGGTCACGCCATGGGTAATGCTGATATTGATTTAACGTGGGATGGGGGCGGGTTTATTTAATTTAATGCTACTGCCGACAAATTGCCTGTGGAACCCGCCCCTACCTCATGGTCATTGCAAAATACTGATATTGATTTAACGTGGGATGGGGGCGGGTTTATTTGATTGGGAGTAATTTCCATTAATTTAACGTCGAACCCACCCCTACCTCATCAACGTTAAAAAAATTGTAGGGGCGGGTTTCAACAAAAATCTGGCGATCAATAATTAATTTATCTAAACCCGCCCCGCTTTCAACCCGATCTTGGGTAATGCTGATATTAATTGAACCCAGAATGGGGACGGGTTTATTTGATTGGGAGTGATTTCCATTAATTTAACGTCGAACCCGCCCCTACCTCATCAACGTCAAAAAAATTGTAGGGGCGGGTTTCACCAAAAATCTTGGTACATGATATTAATCGATCAAAACCCGCCCCGCCCCTGGTGGAATGGGAGCGGGTTCATTTGATTTTGTTGAATTCCCATTAATTTAACAAAGAGCCAGCTCTTCGCAAAAAAGCAGTTTCTCTGCAAAAGGCAGATACTCTGTTAGTCTTAGCTCCTTCGGAGGAGGCAAGAGGCAGATCCTCTAAATATTAAATTCGATTTTTAAAGTATTTTAATGACAACGGTTGACTAACAACTTCCACGACTATCGCAGTAGAAACCACTCCACTTAAACAGTTCCTAACAAAATCAAGAGTGTAGAAACACAAACAATGATCACTCCAATTGCCAAGATAGCTAACCACGGTTCTTTATTGCTGCTGTCAAGGTACTGATTAACTTTTTCGTCATTCGGTTCAGGATGCCAAATCATAGGTTTCATAACTTAACCCTTCCATTCATTCGAGACGTTATATACTACATATTAATAACGCTCTTTATGAAACGTCGATAAAACCGAATAAATCTTAACTTTAATTGTTAAATTAGGTTAAGTCTAAATCTGTGGTCTTGTTCGGTTATAAAGATTGGATTTCTAAGTAGGTATAACTTGCTGAAAAAGTTATAGGTGTGAAGGCAGGTAAATGGAAAATAGACAATGAGCAATAGTTTTATACCAGAAAAAGGGAAGCTATGAATTTATACTTAGAAGAAGCTTCTAGAATTGGATAAGTTATACCGTTTCATGGAAGTCATGCATTCAAAAGTTAAAAGTCAGATTTTATAGGCTCAAAACTTTGACACTACAGTAATTTCAGGAAATTATTTCACGTTGAAGTATAAGAATACTGTAGCCTAAGTTAATGAAAATGGTATTACCTATTTCTATCATTATTTACCGAAATAATTAAGTCTTCAAGGCTCTCCTTGCTCTCCTTTGATACAAACTGATGTTCTATTTGTACCAAATATGCAGATAGACTGGTATTATATCATATTCGGTAAAACACTTATAATTAGGCTAGTAGTATTGCTCTAGCCCTAACATAAACATTTAAGGGGCTAAAGCCCTACTACAAACAAAAAAATTATTATAACTAAATAATGCTAATTGCTAATTGACATTTACAACTCCTGCTACTAAAGGTTCTGGCTTTAATAATCCTGTTAACATTTTCTCTGGTCGTTGACCATGAGGCCAAGCAAAAGCATGACGAAAAGCTGCATCTTGACAAGCTTGTAATTGTCGAAAATCAATCACATCAAGTGTCAATAAATTCTCATATTCAAATGGCAAACGTACATTATGTAAACCAGCATTATCTGTACAAATAGCAATATCTACTCCAGCATCAAAACATTTGTCAAATACTCTCTTGAGTTGACTCATATTATCCATAGTACCTGTTTTAAAATAGGTAGTAGGACAAACTTCTAAACATTGCCCCCTGTTTGCTACTTCTTTTAATAATTCTGGATATTTTAAAGGAATTTGAATTCCATGACCAATTCGCATTAAATAAGGTAGTAATTCTGGATGACAACCATTGGGAGTTTCATAAAGATGTCCGGTTGTTTTTACACCTTGTTCACGAGCATATTTATACAGTTTAATAAATTCATCTATGCGTTCTTTGTAATGATTATCCCCTCCTGCTACATCTATAGCACACACATATTCTGGCATTTGCACCGCTAAATCGACAATTGCTTGATTTACTTCAGTGGGTAAGCGAGTGTGAGTACATAAAATTTGGCTGGTAACAATTGGATACTCATTCTGTTGAGTTGCTTTACCTACAGTCGTAACTATTTCTGACATTAAATCTATACGTTGAGACTGGGGTAAATTGTCTGGAGTTCTCAAGTAAGGAGTATAACGTAACTCTAAATAAGCTAAATTTTCAAATGTATAAGCACCGCGAATTAAGCGATAAATAAAGTATGGTAATGTCTCGATAGTTTGAACCTGTTCTACTAAAGTATGTAGTTCTAAATATTCATCTAAAGTATTCCGTGGTTTGGTATAAAATTCTTCAAATTGTTGATATTCGGGAAAACGAGTTGCTAGTTCCTGGTTTTGACGTTGAAAATATCTCCATAAAACTCTAGGAACTACGGAGCCTCCTAAATGTCGATGTAATTCTGCGTGTAAAGCCATAGAAATCTGATTTATCCTTAATATTTTAGTGTGGGAGAAATTATGATGAAAATCTGAGCTTGTTAGCTCTATATATTTGGGTGGTAAAGGTGCAAATTAAGCCGATCGTATTTTCGGGTTAGGAGATAGATAGGAGATAATTTTTGCTACTAGAAAACTATTTATTTTGTTGAATAAAAAATATCTGCTCTCCTAAGAAGTTATCTATAAAAATAAATCTTCAAATAGGAATTAAGTATCCAGTATTCGGTATATGTGTTACGGTCAATAGCAATCATTAAGCGACGAGTATGAATTTTTTCAACCGTTTCCTAACCTAGAAAAGGGTTGAATCTTTAGTATTGTTTTTATCCGTACCCTAACTTACCAAAAAAATCTCATACTTTATCTACCTACATATCAACCACCCCTGGTATTGAAAAAATTAAGGTAGGCCTCCTCCATATCTAGAAATTTACTTGATCGGGTTCATTTTAACAAAAGTTAACAAAAATCAATTGACTTAATTTTAAGTTGATGCAAGAATGAGAAATTGTGTTTAGTATCCGTAGAGAAAACCCTTGGCTAACGTAATTGTAATAGGTGCCCAGTGGGGCGATGAAGGAAAAGGAAAAATTACTGATTTACTGAGCAAATCAGCAGATGTAGTTGTGCGTTACCAAGGGGGCGTCAATGCTGGCCATACAGTAGTTGTTGAAGGCCAGACATTTAAACTACACTTAATTCCTTCAGGTATCTTGTATGCTGATACTGAGTGTATCATTGGTTCGGGAACAGTTATAGACCCTAAAGTTCTAATTGAGGAACTAGACCAGGTAGAGGCTTTAGGCATTTCTACGGCAAAGTTGATGATTTCTCAAGCTGCTCATGTAACAATGCCTTATCATCGACTGATAGATAAGGCATCGGAGGAACGTCGGGGCAGTCAAAAAATTGGGACGACAGGCAGGGGTATTGGTCCAACTTATGCTGATAAGTCTGAGCGGACAGGGATTCGGATGATTGATTTGATTAGTCCAGAGAGATTGAGAGAGCAGGTAAATTGGACGGTTAACTATAAAAATGTAATACTAGAAAAGCTTTATAATCTATCGCCCTTAGACCCAGATGAGGTGATAAGTGAATATTTGAAGTTTGCCGATCGCTTAAGACCTCATGTTATAGATGCGTCTTTGAATATCTATAATGCCATTCAACAGCGGCGGAATATTTTGTTTGAGGGAGCGCAAGGTACTCTATTGGATTTAGACCACGGTACTTATCCTTATGTTACTTCCTCAAATCCAGTGGCAGGAGGTGCTTGTGTAGGTACTGGTGTAGGACCGACAATGATCGACCGAGTGATTGGAGTAGCTAAGGCTTATACTACTAGAGTGGGAGAAGGACCATTTCCCACAGAAGCTAAAGATGAGGTTGGGGAATTACTAGGCGATCGCGGAGCGGAATTTGGGACAACTACTGGTCGTAAGCGTCGTTGTGGATGGTTTGATGCTGTGATTGGACGTTATGCAGTCCGAATTAATGGTATGGACTGTATGGCGATTACTAAGTTGGATGTGTTGGATGAGTTGGATGAGATTAAGGTTTGTGTGGCTTATGATATGGAGGGTGAGCGTTGTGAAGATTTTCCTAGTAGTTCTATACAATTAGCTAAGTGTAAGCCCATTTATCAAACTTTGCCTGGTTGGCAAAAGTCAACTGTAGATTGTCGAACTCTGGAAGATTTACCCAAGCAAGCTTTGGATTATTTACGGTTTTTGGCAGAGTTGATGAAGGTTCCTATTGCTATTGTGTCTCTTGGGGCTAGTCGTGACCAGACTATTGTGGTGGAAGACCCTATTCATGGACCTAAGCGGGCGCTGTTATCTTCTTAATAATAGGGAGTAGGGAGTAGGGAGTAGGGAGTAGTGGGAACATCTTGCTCCCGTACCTATCCTATTGACCATTACTATGCAGGACTACCAAATTTTGGTATAATCAATAAGCAAATTAAGAGAAAAAAGTCAAGATGGAAGTTACAGTAGAATGTCAAAAAAGACCTGAAGGTAGCAAAACTAAAGCGCTACGACGAGAAGGATTAATTCCAGCGGTCTTGTATGGTCATCAGGTTGCAGAATCAGTTGAATTAACCATTGATGTTAAGAAAGCAAAGCAGTTGTTAAAGGATGCCTCCGCTAACAAAACTATTATTGACCTTAAAGTTCCTGAGATTTCCTGGGATGGCAAAACTATTCTTAGGGAAGTTCAATATCATCCCTATAAACCTGAGATTTATCACCTGAGTTTTTTCTCGGTTGGCGATCGCGGAAGTATAGATGCTTAAGTGTATTCCGTAGGGGTGCGGAAGTATAGATGCTTAAGTGTGTTCCGTAGGGGTTTGGTAACCAAACCCTGGTTCGTAGGGAGTAGGGGAGTAGGGGAGTAGGGGAGAAAGATTGTTGTTGGGTTTACCCTTCGGATAAAGTCTAGTAGGGTGCGTTTTTGGCTAAGAGCCGACATGAAACGCTGCGCGACATGAAAAGGCGCTTACCACAAATTATGGTAGAACGCTCGAATATTACATTGCGCCGTAACGCACCGTTCAGGTCTAGTAGTATACTGACACAACTAAAATGGTGCGTTACGACAGATTGCTAAATCTATTTCATAACCTGAATTGAAGCAGTCTAAAGCACCCTACAAATTATGCACTAAAGATCAATGCAGTTTTCTGAATTTGATGAAATAATTAGGCATTAATTACTTGCTCAACTTTATCTACCCAAGATCCTTCTAAACGTGGACCTTGAATTTGTACAACATTAGAAGCTAGATAATTGCCCCAACGAGCAGCTTGAGCAGGTTGATAACCATGGGTAAGACCATATAACACACCTCCAGCAAAAGCGTCTCCAGCACCAACAGTATCGATCGCTGTTACAGGAAACCCAGGTACAGAAATAACTTGTTTATCCTTAACCACTAGACAACCGTCCTTGCCATCGGTAATAAAGGCTGTTTCTACTAACTCCCCAATTTTCATTGCAGATTCTTCTAAAGACTCTATTCCACAGAAACTACGCGCTTCATCAGCATTGCAGAATAATACATCACAATACTTTGAAAGTACCTGACGGAAGTCATCAGCAAACATATCTACTAAAAACTGGTCTGAGAAGGTAAAACAAACCCCCACTTCTTGACGCTTAGAATCTTCCATAGCTTGAATACAAGCTTGCTTTGTACTATCTCCAGTCCACAAATAACCTTCTACATAACTATATTTGCAACGCCTAATTTGTTCTGCATCAATATCACTAGCACTAAGATTTACTGATACTCCCAAATTTGTACACATGGTACGTTCAGCATCAGGAGTTGTCAGTACGACACAGGTACCAGTAGGTTCATCTGCTGTAGGTGCAGGAGCTACGTTAAACTCTATTTTCAAGTCCAGCATATCTTGACGGTATAGTTCTCCGTTAGGATCACTGGCAACTTTTGCCACAAAAATACCTGTTCCTCCACTTTGAGCGATCGCTATCATGGAATTTGCTGCTGAACCTCCGGAGCGCTTTTTTAAAGATATGTTTTCTAGTCCTGCCAAAATTCCTCCTTGTGTTTGAGCATCCATCAGAGTCATTCCGCTTTTTTGTAGGGAATATTTAGCGATAAAGTCTTCTTCTACAAGTGCTAGGATGTCAACTAAGGCGTTACCGACACCAAATACGTCTAATTTTTGGGTGTTTACTGCTGTCATTTATTTTTCTATTTTTTGGCCGTTTAGTATAATATCATGTCCTGTTGATTAATTCAAAAGTCAAAAGTAAGAAGTAAGAAGTAAGAAGTAAGAAGAGTGGAACTCCTCTACATGAAGTTTACTTTTTGGTGGTGGTGCATTGTAATGGTCGTGCATTGTCCGGCAATGTTTTTTGTGAGGCACAGCAGCGGGAGCATCTTGCTCCCGTGCGAGGTATTCTTTTTTCTGGTATACCATTACTATGGGGGACTACTAACTTTTTTTATAGTCAGGACTTACGCAAAATATCAAATAATACGCCATCTGTAGGGGCAAACGGCCGTTTGCTAATTATAGCCGATTTAGTATAACTTCTAACTTCTGACTTCAGCTATAATAGCCATCAACGTACATTCCCAAACTAACCTAGGCTGTACATAAGAAAGCAAATATTTTCTTGCTGCCTCCAAATGCTGGAGAAACTCTGTTCCGTAAAGTTGCTGCTCCCTCCAATAATAATGCTGTAAATAATCTATTAACCATAACTGTGCTTCTGTATCCAAATTTTTACTAATATCCCGCGCCACTGTCAATGCTTGACGAGTATCCCGAATACCCTGAGTCGCAACTTCCAGAATATCTGCCGGAATTTGTTCTAGTTGCTGCCAACAGGCGATCGCCTCTCCCGGACTTCCTTGAGCCATTGCTATTACTTCTGGGTTAGTCAAAATTTCCCTATAACCTGCCTTTTCTAATACTAACTGCATATTCTCCTGAGTCAACCGATAAAAGGGAATACGTTGACAGCGCGACACTAAAGTTGGCAACAAGGAGTCAACCCCAGGAGCAATTAAAATTAGAGTAGCTCGTTTCCCTGGTTCTTCTAAAGTCTTCAATAAACCATTTGCTGCACTTTCTCTCATTGTTTCAGCTTGCTGCAATACTACAACTGACCTTGCTGCTTCTAGGGGAGGACGACCCAGAAATTGACTAATATCGCGTACTTGTTCCAAACGTATTTGAGGTGGTGACTTGCGTTTGACTCCTGCTTCTGTTGCTTCTGTTGCTGAGAGTAATTTTCCTTGATGTAAATATGTTGGCTCTACCCACAATAGGTCTGGATGGTTTCTTTTGTGAATGCGACTTTGTAGGGATGAACTGCTAGTGGTGGGGGAGGGGGTATTGGAGAATAGGAGTTCGATAAAACATTGGGCAGTTAAACCTCGCCCTATTCCTGACGGTCCAGCAAATAGATAGGCAGGAGCAATGCGTTGATGAGCGACTGCTTGGGTTAATAATTCTATGGCTTGGTTTTGTCCGATAATAGAGGTAAATAAAGTCAAAAGTCAAAAGTTAAAAGTTATATTATGTCTAGTGAATAGTATAATTAAAGCTTGTAGTAGGGCTTTAGCCCGAACAGTCTAGATAGGGCTAAAGCCCTACTACAAACAAAAATTTTTTGAGCATAAATTTTATTGGTTAATTGACTGATAGAGAGGTTGATTGTTGATTCTTTCTATCCAATTTTGGATGGCTGAAAATTGGTTTAAATCAAATCCTCCTTCATCCGCAACATGAGTATAAGCAAACAAACAAATATCAGCAATAGTATAGCGATCGCCTACAAAAAATTGATGTTTTTCTAAGTGTTTTTCCATTACACCTAAAGCTGCATAACCTCCTGATTGTTTTTGTTTTATTTCTGCTTTATATTCCTTTGCTTTTCCTAAAATACTTATCCAATAACGAGAGGTAGCAATATAGGGTTCATGGCTATATTGTTCAAAGAATAACCACTGCATTACTTGGGCTTTTTCCCATTTATTAGTGGGGAAAAATTTTGTTCCTGAACTGAGATAAAAAAGAATTGCATTGGATTCAGATAAAAATTTACCTGGTTCTATTTCTAATACAGGAATTCTACCGTTAGGATTTTTTTGCAAAAATTCTGAGCTGCGACTTTCTCCCTTTGTTATATCAATTTCTATTCTTTCAAAGGGTATTTCTAGTTGGGTTAATAATAGGCGGATTTTATAACAGTTACCAGAGGAGGAAAATTCGTATAATTTTAACATATTGTTAATTCTTGGGAAAGGGATAATAATTATACCATTTCTTTGTAAAAATGCTGTTAATAATTGCTCAAAATTTCTAATTGGTGGCGCAGATAGCTCCTGAATATTTAAGTGCAGTTTCAATCTTTAGAAGTCAAGTTATGTAAGCATTCAGCTATTAGCGGTCGGCTCTCAGCAATGAAAATGAACTATGTGATTCGATAGACTATTAGACATCTCTGGAAAAGAGGGAACAGGGAACACTTAACTGGGAACAGGAAGAAAGAATAGATAATTTATGGATGATAATTGATTTGATTTTTAATTTTCGGAGATGTCTATTAAGGTTGACTAATGGACTTTTACAGTAACTTTTAATTCTTTGAAATCTCTCAATTACTTTTTCCTCCCTTAAAAGTAATAAAGCTGTTAACGAAGTTTCTCCGCAGAAGGCTAGCTAATAGCTGACCGCTGAATGCTTATATCAAGTCTCATTAATTAGCCGTAATAAAAACGTTCTTTTCTCTCGCGCGAGAATATTTTTTAAATTTTCCCCTACTCCCTAATCCCTAAATTTTTATTGTGGTTATTCAAAGAGACATGATATTACCAAGTTATCGGGAAGATACCATAAATGTTTGATGGAAACAAATAAAGCCGACTTCTCAATTCACCTATATTTTATTAAGTGCAGTTTTATCAAGAAATTGTATTAGGTCAAGTTTGGATAATTAGTTATAAAAAAGTCTTTGTTTGTATTTACTCTCTATAGCAAAACTACGAGCCTAATTAATACCAAGCGTGATAAATGTTTGTTGCAAATGGTAGGGACGTTGCATGCAACGGGGGTAGGTCAGAGGGAAGAAGGCTTTGGTTATCTAGGAGAGACTGAAGTTGGAATAAAGATTGAATAAAAAAAGGGAAAATGATAGATATATAGCAATCCTAAATAGGTTGTGACAAATTAAAAAGTAAATAAAAAAGTTGAAACTCCCACCTGTTCCCTGTTCCCAGTTAAGTGTTCCCTAAAAAGCAGTAAGATTTTTGCCACGAATAAAATAGGATTGCTATAGCTTTCTCAAATGAATTGGAGAAGCTCTTTTTAAGTATCTCCAATCGAGATGCAGTTTTTATAGCATTCTTTTTTTAACTAGTATAAATTATAAGTAATATCTGCACATGATATTCTCTATAATATAATATATAATTTTAAGTATTTAGCTAGCCTCTTATAAAGGAACTGCCTTATCAGCTCAAGTCAAAACTATTATCTGACTTATAACCTCTAACTTCTGAATTTTGACTTCTGACTTCAGCTATATTTTCCCATTGCTGGAATTTTTGCACGATCATTTCTTGAATTTGCTGTTGCACTTTTTCTATGGTTAAATTAGCATCTATTCGTACTATTAAAGGATTATTTTTCGCTAATTCTTGATAGCCTGTTTTTACCAGTTGATGAAACTGAATATCGGCTTGTTCCATCCTGTCAATTTTTCCTCTATTTTTAGCTCTAGTTAAACCAATTTCTACATCAATATCTAACCAGAAAGTCAAATCACTTTTTAAGCCACCTGTAGCGATATGATTAAGTTGTTGAATTAATGTAAAATCTAAACCACGGCCATATCCTTGATAAGCAATAGTCGAGTCAATAAAGCGATCGCACAAAACTATAGCTCCTCTTTCTAAAGATGGCTTAATTAAAGTGTCAATGTGCTGCGCTCTGTCTGCTGCATATAATAATAATTCAGTTTTTTCTTGAATTTGTTCTCCAGATACATCTGCATTTAAAAGTAACTCTCGTAAAGCCTTACCAACTTTTGTGCCTCCCGGTTCTCGTGTGATAACTACTTCTAAATCTGGAGACTTTGATAAAAGTTTACCTGACCACCATTTTTCTAATAACCAATTTCTTAAAAGTTGAATTTGAGTGGTTTTACCCCCTCCTTCTACACCTTCAAAGACTATAAACTTACCTATCATTTTGCATCAACTATTGTATATAATTAATTAATTTTTTTTTACTGTGCTAATAATTATCAACCTATTTACATTTCAAGCCAAACTTTTATTATAATCTATAATAGTCATATTTGGGTTGTGGGAAGCACTACTTAAGTAGGTAGGCGTAATTAAATGTAACTATGTCCGAAGCGACAGGAATAGAGTTGAGTGAAGAAATCTCAATTATTTTGGAGATTTCAAAGTAATTTCCATTTTACTAATTATTTGTGCCAACCTACTTATACCATTTCTCAAAAACTTTTCTACATTTTCTTGAGTCGCGGAGAGGGGAGTAGGGGAGTAGGAGAGAATTCATTAATGGATAATGGATAATTGATAATGGATAATTACCTCTCCCTTTTAGGGAGAAGATTGACCAACGCCGAAAAAATTTATTCTCTTGGTCGATTGATATGGCGAGGTTTCTTCGCCATCCCATCCTGACGGAATGCTCCGCTTTCCGAGCACTCTCTTGGTCGATTGGACGCAAGCGAGAAGACCTCGCCATCCCATCTACCAGGTCATGCTCCGCAAACGACCGCTTTTTTCCCCTTGAAAGGGGAGGCTTTTAACCTAAACTGTTTAATTATTTAATTATTTAATTATTTAATTATTAATTATCCAGTAAAAATATGAATAATTAACACATTAGGTGGCTAATAATTATCAAAAAATTTATTCAGCCCGTGTTAATTACTTAATAATTGAAGTGTCATCTAAGTATAGCATTAATTCATGGTAATTAATATTATATTTCTTTAATTCAAGAAGTTAGGTCGATCTTTGGAGTTGTTTATGGCTCGTTACACTGGTATATTTACTGTTGCTGTTAAGATAGAAAATTTACAACCAATTTTTACAGATATTTTCAGTTATTGTGGTTGTGAAATTATTTATAATCGAGGAGACTATTTAATTGCTCGTGAATTTCCAGGTCAAGTTTCTTTCTCTAAACTTGTAACTATAGACATAACTTTTGATAGATTAACTAATACTACTGAAAAGACCAGAATAAATATAGTTATTAGAAATGAAGAACTGGCTTTAAAATTAGATAACCATTGCCGTCAAGTATTTGATTTATTAACTAAGTTGATAGTAGAAAATTCTAATTGGGAACTTTTAGAGAGCATTATTGAATACAGCAGTTCTATTTGAGTTGTGAAAACTCTACAGCTCTTATTCTTAGCGATTGCCTATGGATAAAAATCACCTAGAAGCATTTCAAGAAAAACTACGGGTTTCAAATTAGACGAGGTTTAGTCAAGATTAAATCTGAAATTAAATTTTATTTTTTGTCAGTGCAAATAAAGCTTAGTCAGGATTATTTGCAATGCAATAAGGTAATGAATATATCAGGTTCATAAAAATACAATTTTTTGTTTCAATCAAAATGGCAAGTCCCTACTCTACCCCTGTTTATTGTTACTTGTTACCAGTTATTTATAAGTATTCAACCGAACATGATAATATTATGTTCGTTGGTATCGGAGCGTATAAAAGCTTAGGAAATATCTACCAGGTATTTCAGTTTTTCCCTCCTCTCAAGCCTTCTTTCCTCTTCCTTCTTCCTTCTTGCTTACCGAAAAAATAAGGTTGAAAGCCTCTCCTATATGGGAGAAAAAGCGGTCTAGGGATAGCGAGGTTTCCCGAAGAATACAGAGGCGCTCCGCTTTTCATCTCCCTCCGCGTTTCGCTTTCCTAGGTCATGCTAAAGCAAACGCGACATGAAAAACGCGGGTTGTGCGGAGCGCTAAACGCCATATCCAATCAACCAAGAGAAGAAAAAATTTTCCTTTTAACCAATCCCTCTATTACAGAAGAAGTAATTATTAATTATTAATTATTAATTGTTAATTATTAATTATTGAACCATACTTTATAATACCGATACTGCCGGACATGATATAAGTCTTAAACAGATAAAAAATTGGAAAGCCTTTTTTGAATTTATAGTAGTCGCCATTACTGGCGCAGACATTCTCAAATTCTCAAATATAGTCACAGCAAGAATTTAACTTCTGACTCCCTCTAAAAATCCTGACTCCTTGTTCAGTCACCAATCACTCAGATATTTTCTAAAAGTTGCGCCACAATATGTAGGAAAGTACAAATTCCTAGATAGTTGACAATTTTTTATGAATATGGTAAGCAAGGAACTATCCCAAAATTCTCTATCTGAAACAACCACTACGCTAAAATTGGATTATGACTTAGTTATTGTTGGTGGGGGTATCGCTGGCACTGCTCTTGCTTGCGCCCTAAAAAATTCTGGGTTAAAAGTGGCATTAGTCGAAACCAAACCTAAATCTGTAGTTGCAGCTAAAAAACTTGCTTATAATCTTTCGGTAATGTCTGGCAGAATATTGGAGGGTATTGGAGTCTGGCAAGAAATTTTGCCCAAAATTACTACATATCGGCAAATCAGTCTTTCTGATGGTAACTATCCCCGCACTGTCCAATTTTATCCTGATGATTTGGCTGCCACTGGTAAGAAACCAACCTCAAAGGAGGGACTGGGTTATGTGGGAGAACATCAAGTCATGCTTACGGCAATGCAAGAATTTTTGGCGGACTCTGAGCAACTTACCTGGTTATGTCCGGCGGAAGTTTTGCAGGTAAATTATCAATCTGATTTTGTGGAAGTTGAACTGAGATGCAAGGATACAGATAATTTATCTGGTGAGGAAGAAACTTTTACCGTTCGGTCTAAGTTAGTGGTAGGAGCGGATGGGGCGAAGTCTCCTATTCGTGAAACTGCTGGTATTAGTACTCATGGTTGGAAATATTGGCAGTCTTGTGTGGCAATGACAATAAAAACAGAAAAATCTCACAATAATATTGCTTTTGAGAGATTTTGGCCAAGTGGTCCGATGGGGGTGTTGCCGTTACCGGGAAATCGTTGTCAGGTGGTTTGGACTTCTCCTCATGCTGAGGCAAAGGCGTTGCAGGCGTTAGATAAAGACGAATTTTTGGCAAAGTTGGAATATCGCACTGCTGGTTTGTTGGGTAAGTTGGAGTTGTTGAGCGATCGCTATGTTTTTCCGGTACAGTTGATGCAGAGCGACCGCTATGTTAAACATCGTTTAGCTTTGATCGGGGATGCTGCTCACTGTTGTCATCCGGTAGGGGGTCAAGGTTTGAATATGGGTATTCGAGATGTGGGGGCGATCGCTGAAGTTATTAAAGCTGCTCATCAGCAAGGTGAGGATATTGGCGATATTAGGGTATTGAAGCGTTATGAAGGTTGGCGAAGGAAGGAGAATTTAGTAATTTTAGGAGTTACTGATTTTCTGGATAGAATGTTTTCTGGTACTTTATTGCCTATAGTGGCAGTTCGTCGTTTAGGTTTATGGGGTATGGGAATAGTTCCGATGTTTAAGTCTTTGTCTTTGCGGGTGATGACTGGTTTATTTGGTCGTCATCCAGAATTGGCTCAGATATTGTCAGTTAAGTAAATATGTAATAATAAATAATGTAGGGAGGTTGTATGGAACTTCTCTACATTAGGTTGACTTTTTTTATAGTCTATTTATAAATTGGGAGTATTAGTCCCAAGATTATTATATCTTTACCGAATTTTCATAAAACTTTTGGTAATCTTTACCCAATCTTCATATAAATATAAAGTAAATAGCATAGAATAAAGACATTAAGGTAATAAGCGCTGCTGCTACTTGTACTTGGATGGCACTAAGGACAAAAGTAGCGCTCTTTTTAAATAAATAAGAGTTATACCAATTACCATGCATTAATGCTATACTTCAGCTATACTTCAACAGTCAAATAGTTACCAAGATTAAAAGTCTGTTTTTGACAATTATTAGTCGGTTAGTATAGATTTTTCCTACTTTTAACCTCTCCCGTACGGACGTTGCATGCAATGTCCCTACTACTTCCCACACTTCTCCACTCAATCAGATATAGCATTCTTTTTGAGAAATGGTATTACATAAATCATTGTTGGAATTGTTTTCTACTTTGGACTTTTATGGATATAAAGATAGATATTTGATGGGCTAAAGTCCTACTGCAAACAAAAACTTTTGATCGCTCATTATCCGCACATCCTACTAATTGGAACTCATAACAACTTGTGAGTAAAAGTAAGATTCTATTAGTGTAATTCTAGCTGAGTAAAAGCAAGAAATATAACAAAATTATCATGCAGGTATTAACGCTTCAATACCTGAATCTGAAACGCTTCTAATAGGAAAAAATGCAAGCTAGTTACTATCAAGTACGGTTGAAGTAACTAAGTGTGATTTGACTGAAGAAATAGGAAGATTGATAGTAATCTTCCTATTCTAGAATCTTTAAAATTTACACGATCAGCTTCTACTTAATTAATGAATTAATTCAAAAATCCTGTACTTGTAAGCTATACAAAATATAGCTATAGGAGTAAGTAGAAGAGTTAAATACAAAGTGAAAGTAGATAAGGTAATAAGCGCTGCTCCTACTTGAATTATTTCCAGAATAATAGAGGCAGTTTGTTCAGTGTGCTTTTTCATAAGAAACTCCAAAAGGAAATTGCTTGGATGGCTTTTATATCTAAATTATTGCTAACTCCACTCAAGTATTGCAAGCCTTTTTCTGCAACTTTACTAAATCTTTAAAAAAACACGACTTTTTGTAGTTATTAATACATTTTTTGCAACCTTTCGGCTTTTTGTAGTTATTAATACAGTTTTTTGAACACTTATAAAGTATAAAAAATCACTTTAAAGATGTCACAATATAGTTTCAAACTTTAAATATGAAATAATTTCCTGAAATTACTGTGTCGTCAAAGTCTTGAGTCTAGAAAATCTTACTTTTGGCTTTTGACTTTTAACTTCCGTACATAAAAATCGAGATAATACCAATATCATTTACTTGAATACTTATAAAAAATTGGGCGTTGCTGATGCGTGGGTATGATTTGTATTTTTTGGTAATTGCTAAACTATTGAATAATAACTATTTCAGATTGTTCAATTTTTATTTTCATACCTTGATTCAGCAACGGCAAAAATTGGTAATAGGGAACAAAGCGAAAATTAGAGACCTTTGGTGAAAAGTCTCTACAAGAATATTGACTAAATTCTCCTAATAGGTTTTGCAATTAAACTTAACTGTGGAGTTTAGAATTTGACTCTGGTAAGGGGAGTTGAGTTTCAGTTTCCGCTCCTAACAAAATGATGCCTATAGTTCTTTTTTTCAAGGTTGCCATCCAATTTTGGATTTTCCTCTTTTTTTCCTGAAAAAATGAATTGAAGCTAAATTTATTCAACTGATAGAAAGTATTCAATAAAAAGTTAGAAAGCATATTACAGGGTCTCCTCTTGGATTGCACAATAAAACAATTGATCTGATGGTAGTTATGCGCCCAATTAGTTAATTTATCTGTCAAATTACTCAACAACAGGAAATATTTCTGTAATACCAATTTAAAAAAATAATGTTACTTAGAGACTGTTTGTAAAGGAAATATAAAAAGGATATAGGGAACAGGGAACAGGGAACAGGGAATAGGGAATAGGTATGGAGGGAGGAAGAAATCAAGACAACTATTTGTAAGTTAAAAATCTGGGAATATATGTACCTTTAAACCTCTGGTATCTAGGAAATTTCAATCTCTTGAAGTACTACCGCTTTTAGATTTTAGTCATTATTTGCTCTGTTAAGACTTATTTTACAAACAGTCTCTTAATAATTATGATTAACATACTTTTAGAGGAGATATCTCTTTGACAAAAAAGATAATTTCCGACCTAATATCAAGTAACATTAATTAACCGCAATGTAGGGACGTTGCATGCAACGTCCCTACGAAGTTGTGGAAAGATTGTTTATTACATTTATTTAATGAGACATGATATAAGAAATGGTATTGAAGCCATTTATTCTGACTTCTTACTCTCCTACCTAACTCCTAATAGACTTGTCCATAAAAGAGGGAGTAGCTAGGGAAGTTGCATGGAACGGAAGTACATATTAGGTGGAAATAATTGATTTTTTCTGTACGATAATTGATTTTATTTTTTATTATTGGAGATGTCTAATAAATAGCCTATATATATCTAGAATTATCTACTTTCCATAGAAAGTCTCTATAAAAATATTAACTGACTTATATTAATAGGTTTTGGAATTACACTTGACTGTGGATTTTGGAGTTTAACTGTAGTAAGGGGAGTTAGGTTTCGGTTTCCACTCCCAACAAAATAATGCCTACAGTTCTTTTTTTCAAGATTGTCATCTAATTTTGGGTTTTACCCTTTTTTTCCTGAAAAAATGAATTGAAGCTAAATATGTTCAAATGATAAAAACTATTCAATAAAAATGAATTGAAACTAAATATGTTCAAATGATAAAAACTATTTAATAAAAATGAAGAAAGCATTCTGATAGGGTATCCTCTTAGATATGTACCCAATTAATTAATCTATTATTTATTATTACTGAACAACAGTATTTATGTCAAGAACTTAACAATTTATTTCATCAAATCTTCATAAAATAAACAAATCTTTCCTGAATCTTTACTGAATCTTCATATATTGAAAGTCTTTATCTGGTTTTGAATTGAGATAATATTAATACTATGTACGGTTAAATACTTATTATTTTACCTCTTGCATCACCTGATTTTAGGTGTTTTTTATAGCAATCGCCATTACCAGCGCGGACATTCTCGCTACTCTCAAATCTAGTCCGTGTTGCGAATTTAACTTCTGACTTCAGCTATATATCCCACCTAAAACCTGCCACTTTCTATTTAACACCTTCTTCAACCAGCTTTATGAAAAGATGTCACTTTTTCCTGTTTTTTCAGCTTGACTGGAATCTGAATTACAAATTCACACCCCTCTCCTAATGCAGGATTGCACTGAATATTTCCTCCATGTTTTTCGACAATAATTTTATAACTAATTGCTAACCCTAAACCTGTGCCTTTACCCACAGGTTTAGTTGTAAAAAATGGGTCAAAAATTTGTTTGGATCTTTGCTCATTCATACCTAAGCCATTGTCAGCAATCCGAATAGATATAAAGTTATTGTCTACAATTTCTGTACTAATTGAAATAGTAGGTTTTTTGAGTTTTTCCCGATGGTTTTGTTTTGCTAAATCAAGTATTTGGTTGGAGTTTTTATTACTATTCACAACCCAAGCTTTTCGAGAATAGCCTAAATTTTCTAGAGAAGTTTGCCGATTGTTATTGGTAATTTTTGAACTGATATTTAAAGTAGTTTTGCTCTGAATATGAGACCGCTTTTTCATATCTAAAACTGTATGACTTAGCTGTTTATTTTGAGCTATCCAACTATTCGATAAAATAGATATTTCTAAAGCATCAATTGCGTTATTCAAAACATTCATAAATACCTGATTCAGGTGTCCTGGATAACACTCTACTAACGGCAAATCTCCGTAGTTTTTAATAATTTGAATCTCCTCTGATTTTATCCCAGTTGCTAATCCGGTTACTAAATTTAATCGATTCTTTAAAATTAGCAATGTACTGTTAATCCCATCATGAATATTTACTAATTTTTTTTCTGATTCATCTAATCTGGCAAAATTACGCAAAGATAAAATTATGGAACGAATACGTTCTGCTCCGCTTTGCATTGAAGACATAATTTTTGGTAAATCTTGCTTGATAAAACCTAGCTCTATTTCTTCTATGTGAGATTTAATTTCTGCATCAGGAGTAGGATAATGCTGTTGATAAATATCGATCAATTCTAGCAGATCTTTGATGTATTGATTACTATAGCTAATATTGCCGTAGATAAAACTAATTGGATTATTAATTTCATGGGCAATACCTGCTACCAACTGACCTAAACTAGACATTTTTTCTGTTTGAATTAACTGAGTTTGAGTCTGTCTCAATTCCTGGAGTGCCGTTTCTAGTTGTTCAGCTTTATTCCTTTCTCTTGCTTCTGAGTTGCGCAGAGCAATTTCAAATTTTTTGCGATCGCTAATATCTCGTGCAAATAAACATTGATATTCTTTACCTTTGAATTCCAAATGATTAAGAGTTATTTCTACTGGAAATTTATGGTTGTGTTTATTGAAGTGATAAGCTTCTATTTTCAGGTGACCGCATTTTTTTAATAAATTCCAATGCAGAGACCATGAATTCTTAGGAAAATCTGAGTTTATCTCATGGATCGTCATCGATAGCAGTTCTTCTGGAGAATATCCTAAAGAATGACAAGCTGCATCATTGACATATATTAACTTTCCATCTTTAGCTATCCAGAAAATTGCATCAGCAGAACGTTCTATTGCAAACTGACTCAGTTGTAGTTTTTCCTTAACTTGCACTTGTTCTTTAACAGTTTGACGCAACTTATTGTTCAACCAAGTTAGAGCTCTAGTACGATTTTCGACTCGTTGTTCTAACAACGCATTTATGGTCTGAAGTGATTTTTCTGCTTGTTGTCGGCGTTTAATTTCTGATGCTAATTCAGCATTTACTAACTGTAATTGATTTGGACTAGGAATAGTTAATGCTGTGGGAATTAATAATACTATTATACTGGCAATTAATATAGAAATAATTGCAGTAACAGCTTGAAGTAAACCTGAAAGCAAATCACTGGGATACCACAAACTCCAAGTTTCTATTAGATGGGTTGTGGCGTAGGATAATATACAAATTGCTAGGATAGGAATTATCCAACTTCTTTCTATATCCTGTCGCTTGTGAATAAAATAGATGATTAAAGCTGCAATTGAATAAAAAGCAAAAGTTATTAAGATATTTGAAGTAGTCTGTAGCCAGACTAATTGAGGTGGGTCTCTCCAGCAATCTCCTACCTGAAGTAGGAGTGTTCGATCTAAATTTTTTAAAAAAAAGTATCTTAACATTGTTAAATTAATTAGTTAGTTTGTTTTTAAATTTGTTGTTGTGTTTATATTAACATAATTAAATTATTATTACGGCCATTTTATATTTTTTCAGAAATATTAATAATTCTTGAGATTTGCTAGATTTTATTTATAAGTGAATTATCTAAACATGATATAAGAGGATACAAATTTGGACTTTTTTGACAACATATCAGGAATTTATCCGGATTTAAAACCTACTTTTAGCCGCGAATAAAGTAATATTATGTCCGGTTATATCATGTCCGGTTGAACAGTTATAAATAACAAGGGAGGAGTCAGGAGTCAGTAGTCAGGAGTCAGGAGGGAAGAAACAAGAAAGAAGAAGGAAAAGGAAAAGAAAGAAGAGGAGAAGAAGGAGAAAGTTTTTTGGTCGCGTAAGCGGAACGGAGTTCTATCACTAATTATCCGGACATGATATTAGATAGTAATAAATTCAAAGATTACTTTTCTTTTAACTTTTAACCAGAAAAAAAAAGTCTCAAGCCTCGTCTTTCAAGAGGATGAAAAAAATATTCGCCATACGTATTTCAATCCCAATGCTTCAGCCAGAGGTACTGTTAACGCAGTTCCTCCGATAGGAGGCTAACTGATAACTGAAATGACTTTTAACTGCAGTGAAGCAATTCCTTGGTTTGAAAAATTACTTCACTGCCAAATACTGCCCTAAATAAAGGTCTCCTCTTGATTTCAATTAACCTGATTAATCACTGACCAAGCTCGCAAAACTTCTGCAACACTCCATGCTTGAGCAATACAACCACGAGGTGTCATCGGTTCATTGCCATCAAAAATCTCACTGATACTACCAACACCATGCACCATTAAATGCTCTGCCATTCGTTTCAATAATTCCTCAGCTTTTGCTGGATTATTATAAATTCGTAAATGTGCTACAGCATAAGCACCTATCAACCAACCCCAAACAGTACCCTGATGATAGGCACCATCACGTTGATAAATATCTCCTCCATAAACACCCTTATACTCTGGATCGTCGCTAGCAAGACTGCGTAACCCATAAGGAGTTAATAACTTGTGAGTGCATATATCCATCACCTGTTTTTCTTGCTCTGCTGTTAGAAGGGGAGCGTAACTATATTTACCCGTTGGTGGCAATGATAAAGCAAATATTTGATTCGGTCGCAAAGAAGCATCATTACCATTAGGTGTATCTATAACATCGTAACAATAACCACCTTCTTGATTCCAGAAACGAGCAAAACCATTTTCCTTAATCAACCGTGATAACCTTTCATAATCTAAATTATCTTTACCCAACTTTTGGGCAAACTTATCCATGATTTGCAAAGCATTGTACCACAAAGCACTGATTTCAATCGGTTTCCCAATCCGCGGTGTCACTACCCAGTCATCTACTTTCGCATCCATCCAAGTAAGTTGACTACCTGCTTCTCCTGCATAAATTAAACCATCTTCAGTATCTAACTGAATATTATAGCGAGTTCCTCGACGATACCAGTCAATAATTTCTGCTAAGACTGGAAACAATTCTGCTAATAATTGGTCATCTTCGGTTGCTTCATAGTATGCACGAATGGCTTCAAAATACCAAAGTGTGGCATCTACGGTATTATAATCTGGTGTTGCACCACTATCTGGGAAGCGGTTAGGTAACATTCCCTGATCGACATATTTGGCAAAGGTTTGTAGAATTGAACGCGCTACATTTAGTTGCCCTGTACAGATGGTTAAACCAGGTAAGCTAATCATTGTGTCCCGTCCCCAGTCTTCAAACCAATGATAACCTGCAATGATGGTTTTGCCGTCTGGATGTTTGGGGGATTTGCGATCAACTATAAATTGGTTACCTGCTAATACTAATTGGTCGATCCATTCTGGTGTTGGTGCAGAAAATTTAGGTTTTTTCTGGGTTAATGTTTTCCAGAGTCGGCAAAGTGGATTTTTTTCTTCTGGTTGTCGTGTTTGAGCAGTTGCAAATTTTTGGATAATCTCTTGTTCGTAAGCACGACGGGATGCTAATGCTTGCTCGCCATTGGTAGTGGGATTTTCTTTTGTGCTGGCAACTATAGTTAGAGATTTTCCTACTTCTAATTGAGCATTAAATGTGACAGCGTGTAGGTGATCTTCTAATTCTTGTTGCTCCCGATATTTTTCTACTGCTAGGTTAAACCCGTAATACCAATCGTTAGCAGGTGTGGATACTAAGGTTTTGTCGTCTATTTGGGGATGTGTTAGTAGATATAGGGGGGTAGCTTTAGGAAAAGGTTTTACACATACTCCTTTGTTGGTTTTCTCGATCCGGATTTCCCAATCGCTGGCGCTGGTATTATGATGATGATCTCTATGGTTGATTAATGCTTTGATGGCTAAGTTTAATGGTTGGCTACCACTAAGTAGGTTATAATGAATGTAGGTTGTGTTTTCTCCTTGCTCCATCCATATTCGTTTCTCTAATACTGCGTCTGCAAATGTAAATTTCCATACTGCTATTGTTCCTTCTAGATTGAAGCTTTCTATTTGTTGATAACCTTCTGGATTTATTGTTCCGTCTGCCCAACGGTTACAATATAGGGGGTAGTTTTCCTCTTTATATCCAGCAGTTTCGTCTAATTTTGTTAGCAGTAGAGTACGCTCTAATGGGGGTTGGAGGGTTGCTATTAGTAGTCCGTGATAGCGACGGGTTAGGAGGTTGGTTATTGTGCCAGAGGCGTAACCGCCTATTCCATTTGTGACTAACCATTCCCGTGATTCAGCTATATTGAGATTACTACAATTTTCTCGTTCAAAACTGATGACCATAAAGATTTTTCTGGCAATATATAGTTGTTCAAGGGTTCTTTTTGTCGCCCGGTTTCTTTATATCATATCGATATGATTGAGCTAATATATCTAGGATTTTTTTCGTTTTTAATTTGAGCGATCGCTTAATCCTGAATATTCTTTCTAGTATTTTAAATTTTGTTGACTTAATAGTCATGCATGATGACGAGATACTAAAACTAACTTTAGTCTATCAGAATTTTTTGGGGAATGCAAGTTTATTTTCTTTCCTTTTTTGGGTGCTTCACAGAATGATAGGCTGGTCATTTCTTGTTGCTTTCGATTTTGGCGATCGCTTTACCCTCACATAACTTTATTGTCAATCTGACTTTTTTGTGTTGAATTAAAAATCATGCACAGGGACTAACAAACCCCACTGGTAATTTTATTGTATCAGAGTTATTTCCCGAATGCAAGCTTTTTCCTTGCTCCGCCACTTTTGCTTATGGATGCTTCAGAGAATGAAAATTCTAGTCGTTTCTCAGATGTTGGTTTTGATTTTAGCGATCGCTTACAGCACTTTTCACTTATAGCAGACCACAAAGTAGGGACGTTGCATCCAAAGTCCCTGGCGTTGCATAAATGCGGGATAATTTTAATAGTTTTGTGGAATGGGCATCTTGCCCGTTCCTGATATTTTCGATATTTTCGGACAGGCAGGATGCCTATCCCACTTAAATATTCATCCCTTAATTTAGCAACGCACGTCCCTACAAGATTATCATTTTTTTAATCCAGAAGTTATATCTAAAATACATTTAGCATCCAATAAAACTAAATTCTGAATATCTAAAACTCGACAATTTTCTGGAACGTTTAACAAACTGGGAAATATGCCATTTTCCATCTGCGCTCTAACTAGAGTAGTGGCAGTATTATTTAATTGTTGAAGGCGATGATTTTTCCTGACATATTCTAAAGTTAATGCCTGAGAATCTAACAACCAAAAGTCAATCTCATATTTTCGGATAAACTTTTTCACGTCTTCTAAGTTAGGACTATATTGTGCTTGGATTAAATCATTAGCTCGTTGTTTTATCTGAGCATAATATCCTTGATGATAAGGCAAAGCATATTCTGAACCGACTAATATTGAACGTTTGGCAAAAGTGGGAATATTATTAGCTTCTAATGCTAAGGAAGCGACGCGGATATCTGAGGGTTGTTGGGCTAAAAATTCATAAAGTTGGGGTGCTTTTCCTACTACATAATTAGTGACGGGAAAGTTGTTGGTTAAAGCTGGATATAAAAGGAGGATAGTTAATACTATATATATAGATATGGTTTTGATTTTTTCGACTGGTTTTGTTTGGGAGGGATGGTTGAGTAGATGGAATTTTTGCCTGACAAAATCAATTATTAAAGTAAAGGCTATTCCACCAGCTAATGCCATGATAATTCTGAGACTATGTTGACTATAACGACTGGGATGATGTAGTCGAAATAATAATAAGTGGGCGGCTAAGAATATTCCGGTTGATGCTAAGGCTAATTCTGGTAAAAGAATGATTTTGTTAGTAATTTTTTTGGCTAGGGGAAAGTATTTATAGCAATTCTTTAACATAAGAGGTACAGTTTTATATCCTCCCCCCGCCCCCAAGAGGGGAGTCTTCAAAGTCCCCCTTTCTAAGGGGGATTTAGGGGGATTGTAAATGTACCTCATAACTTTGAGAATTGCTATATAACTCAAGAAAATGAATAATAATAATCCTGCCCAAACTTGGGGAGGGAGGAAAGATTGAGATAACCATTCTGGAGGAATAATGCCGGAGCGATCGCCTGTTAACCAAAAATCAAAAGTATTATCTGAAAAGAAGGATGCTCTACCTCCAGGAAAAAATTCTGGTAATTTTTTGGCTTGGGTTAATGTAATTATCGGACTATATTTGGAAGTGTTTAAGGCGTAGGGTAGAAGTACAAAAAATGCTGTGGTTAAGCCAATGGTTAAAATGGTAAATTTTTGCTGGTTTCGGAAGTAGATAAAATCTAAGACTAAGAGGGCGGCACAGAGCAAAACTCCTTGGGGATAAAATAATCCGAGAAGGGAGATTGTTATTGCTATTCCTAACCAAGAATGTTTGAGGAGGTAATAGAGAAATGCTAAGAATAAAGGATAGAAAAATGCTCTGGGGGTGGCGGAGATTAGGTCGTCTTTTAGCCAGAGATTTTGATTCAAAAATAATGTGCTGAGAAATCCGGCGAGTGGGATGGGTAATATTTGGATTGCGACTCGAAAACAATAGGCAGTTGTAATTAATCCTAATATTATTGGCAGGAATTTATTGAGTAATAAAGGTGGGATGCCGATGAGGGAAAATAGTTTGTAAAAGTAGGTATATCCTTTGGGGGCGACTGATTGAAAATAGTCGGCAATAATATCGTTGGGAAAAAGTTCTGGATTGATAAATTTTGCCATCCAAAAAACATGGGAGCGAGCGTCATCTTGGACGACATATTGATGGCTGAAGGCGGGAATTATGCCTAAAATTCCACAAATTATAGCTAGGGTTAGACTGAGGTAAAACCAGAATTTGGTTGGGGGTAATGTGGTTAAATATTTAGGTAAATTCATTTTGGGAGTGAAAAATTTTTAGATATCTATATCATTTCCCCCTTCATTACAAGTTAACAAACAAAAAGCCAGTGCGATAATATTGTTGCACTGGCTCTTTGCTTTCAACTAATCCCCATTAACCCAAGGGGTGGAGAAGGGATTTTGCTATCCCTGGAAGTTGGGTTTGCATTTTCCCAGCTACTTTATAGATTCGCATCCAATCTTAGGATTTCATATTCATTTAAGTAAACTTCTTTTCCGCCCCAACCGATGTGACACATATCCTGCCATAACTTGCCCGGATGGACACCACCTTTGTACGCTACCCGACATAAATCCAAGGGATAGCCACCATACCCTTCTGAGTTATCATTGTAACCGCCATACACCAAATTTGCTGGTTTGAGTGCTCCCGTTGCTGAAGGAATCCAGCTTAAAGTCATTTTTCCAGGATCCGTTACCAGCACTTCGTACTCATTAAGGAGAACCTCTTTGCCACCCCAACCTATATGACACCAACTTTTCCATAATTTACCTGGCTGGACACTATCTTTGTATTGACCCCGACAGGCATATAAAGTATCATCAGGAACTGATGGAGTGCCATTATAGCCAGCTTTGTAAGCATCGGCAGGCACTTGACCTATAGTTGTATCTACAGTCGAACTACTGGCATCAGTCCACCCAAACTGGGTTTGTGCTAGGGCGGGACTACTTACGAAGAATGTCAAAGCGAGTATAACGCCGAGTATTTGAAGTACCTTTTTCATGTCTTGCGTTCTATTTTTTGAGTTAGTAAACAACAAGTGTCAGCCATTACACCTTCTAAAAATCTAGACAATCCTAGACACGCTCTTCATCGGTGACTAAGAGCGATTTTCCGGCTCACCCGTCCATAAGTCTACTGGCAAAGAAGGGTTAATGTTCCGCTCAAACACATTGAGTTTAGGATTCCCTCTGGGGTTTTCGTCCTTATGAAAAGTCGAGTGCCATCGCACTCCATAATTGTTGCTAAAATCCTCTGGTCTTAGCATACATAAATAATAATAACACAGATTAATGGCGTAAAAACATAGACATTGTGTACATATTTGTCTAGGATAGTCTATATTTTGGCCCTTTAGTAAACATCAGTAATGGCTTGCAAACAAAAACGCTTTAGCTTGCAAACAAGCTAGTTTTCAGCTCACATTAACTGATAAGTATACAACTTGTCAAACTGTGAAGTCCGCAGCGAACGTAACGGAGTGGAGAGAAGCAATCTCAATGGTTTCACACTAGATTCTAGAGATTGCCACGTTACGCTACCCTTCACTCGCAATGACAACTTTAGTCTGGTTGCTCTGTCAAGTCATTGGGAACGTAACAGAGTAGAGAGAAGTAATCTCAATGGTTTCACAGTAGATTCTAGAGATTGCCACATTACGCTACGCTTCACTCGCAATGACAACTTTTCAACTGTCAAGTCCGCAGCGAGCGGAACGGAGTGGAGAGAAGCAATCTCATTTTAGGGGCTAGAGCAAAACTACACACAACCTTACTCTCCAATACCATCACATAAATGCTTATCGCTTTCACTGACATTAGGGTTATTTTCGAGGTAGTCGCGCACCCAGTTACAACCCCATTCGTGGAGGCGATCGAACTTCCAGATATTCCATAGTTTTACTGTTTTGTCAGAACTAGCAGTGGCAATAGTCTCTCCATCCGGACTAAATGCTACACCAAAGACTGAATTTTCATGCCCCTGCAAAATCTGCAACAACTGCCCCTCTTGATTCCACAACTTTACTGTCTTGTCACCACTTACAGAAGCAATAGTCTCTCCATCAGGGCTAAATACTACACCAAAGACTGAATTTTCATGCCCTACGAGAGTCTGCAATAATTTCCCCTCTTGGTTCCACAATTTCACTGTTTTGTCAGCACTTGCAGTGGCAATAGTCTCTCCATCCGGACTAAATACTACACTATAGACCGAATTGTTATGCCCTCTTAGAGTCTGCAATAATTTCCCCTGTTGGTTCCACAATTTCGCTGTTTTGTCAGCACTTGCAGTGGCAATAGTCTCTCCATCCGGACTAAATACTACACTATAGACCGAATTGTTATGCCCTCTTAGAGTCTGCAATAATTTCCCCTGTTGGTTCCACAATTTCACTGTTTTGTCAGAACTAGCAGTGGCAATAGTCTCTCCATCCGGACTAAATGCTAAACCCCAGACAGAATTATTATGCCCTCTTAGAGTCTGCAATAATTTCCCCTGACGGTTCCACAATTTCACTGTTTTGTCAGAACTAGCAGTTGCAATAGTCTCTCTATCAGGACTAAATCCTACACCAAAGACTGCATCCTCATGGTCGGTGAGAGTCTGCAATAATTTCCCCTGACGGTTCCACAACTTCACTGTTTTGTCAGCACTTGCAGTGGCAATAGTCTTCCCATCAGGGCTGAATGTTACACCCCAGACCCAATTCTCATGGCTGGTGAGAATCTGCAATAATTTCCCCTGACGGTTCCACAACTTCACTGTTTTGTCAGAACTGGCAGTTGCTATGGTCTCTCCATCCGGACTAAATCCTACACCATAGACTGTATCCTCATGGCCGGTGAGAGTCTGCAATAATTTCCCCTCTTGGTTCCATAACTTCACCGTTTTGTCACGACTTGCAGTTGCTATGGTCTCTCCATCAGGACTAAATCCTACACCATAGACCCTATCCTCATGCCCTACCAAAGTCTGCAACAACTCCCCCTGTTGGTTCCACAATTTCACTGTCTTGTCAGAACTAGCAGTGGCAAGAGTCTCTCCATCAGGACTAAATGCTACATCCAAGACCCAATTCTCATGCCCTACCAAAGTTTGCAACAACTCCCCCTCTTGGTTCCACAATTTCACCGTTTGGTCATCACTTGCAGAAGCAATCATCTGACCATCAGGACTAAATGCTACACCATAGACCCAATACTCATGCCCGGTTAGAGTCTGCAAGAACTGCCCCTGTTGGTTCCACAATTTCACTGTATTGTCCCAACTTGCAGTGGCAAGAGTCTCTCCATTCGGACTAAATGCTACATCAAAGACCCGATCCTCATGCCCCTCCAGAGTCTGCAATAATTTCCCCTGACGGTTCCACAATTTTACTGTATTGTCACGACTTGCAGTGGCAAGAGTCTCTCCATCCGGACTAAATGCTACATCAAAGACCCGATCCTCATGCCCCTGAAGACGGTTGAGTTCTCGGTACTTTCCATCATCTATATATATGGCTTGACTCAGAGCATCTATTATCTGCATTTTACTATCTGCTTGAGGTTGGAATATTTGGCTAGGAGGTGGTAGTTGTCTAGCCGCTCTCAATGCTTCCAACAACCCCTCAAAATATTTACCAGAATTAGACAATAATTTAGAAGTAATACTTTTACCCACTGCTTCTGCTTCTGCCAACTTCAGGTCTGCTATCTGCTTCGCCTCCTCTAATATCTGATTCGCCTTTAACTGAGCATCTAATTTTATTTGCGCTTCCAACTTTTCCAGCTCGATCGCCTGTTTCTCCACCTCCTGAGCAGCAGCTAAAAATTGATAGTCTTGATTACTCAGACTTTTATCAACCGACCACGCTAAAGCATCTGCCAATGCTTGACCCCGCAACAGTCGCGACTCATCCTTACATCCTGACTCCTCCCAAGCAGTAAACGCCTCAGAGTAGGGGCGCAACTTTCCCAACTCTTTTTCCACCCACTGCAAATTAAACACTTCTTGATAGATACGGTTAGCAACTTGTAACCGCCCTTCCTGTTTTACTACTAAACCCGTGAGGCGTAACTCCATTTGGTCGGGAGTGTCGTCTGTGAGAATCCCCCCCAACCCCCCCTTTGAAAGGGGGGGCTTTTGTTTCTCTGGTCTCCCCCTTTCCAAGGGGATTTCTTCTGGTTTCCCCTTTTCCAAGGGGGACGGAAGGGGGAGCGAACTAGATTGAGGTTGTGCATCTGATACCTCTTCTGGTTCGGGAGTGTCGTCTGTGAGAATCCCCCCCAACCCCCCCTTTGAAAGGGGGGGCTTTTGTTTCTCTGGTCTCCCCCTTTCCAAGGGGGACGGAAGGGGGATTTCTTCTGGTCTCCCCCTTTCCAAGGGGGACGGAAGGGGGATTAAAATCTGCTGATACAGACCTAATAACCGACTCGCCCGTTTTTCATTCACCAAGAGGCGATCGCGAATTGTTTTTAAATGTTCTGGGTCATCATGTACTTGCCAATTTTCTATTATTCTCTGTCTGACTAAATCGGCGACCCATTCGGCTTCCTGGCCATCTGGTACAATTTCTGGACTATTGCTAATTAATTTACAAACTTTCTGGGTCAAAAATGGTTGACCTCCGGTCCAATCTAAAACTGCCTCCATCAACTTATTAGTATTGGTAGTTTGATCAACTAAACCTTTTGCTAGTGGCTCTACTTCAGCTAACCGAAAACCTGTTAATTTTATCGGTCTCCCAATATTAAAAGGAGTACGTTTTTTCTCTTTAATTAAGTCTGCGGGAGTTGCGACTCCAATCATCACGAAAGTCAACCTTTGATAATCTGAATTATCTGCCCGTTTGTTATAACAATCTCGAACAACTGCAAAAAAATCATCAATATTAAAAGGTAGGCTAAGGGTACTATCTATTTCATCAATAAAAATCACAATATTTTGAGAAATAGAAGGTAATAAAATTTCACCAATAAACTTACTAAAACGTTTGACATGAGAAAGTTGACTATTAGCCTCCCACAGTTCCTCAATATCAAAATCATCATCCAAATTCAAGCCAGTCAAAATAGTATCAATAATACTGGCATACCATTCCGAGGGAGTAATATCATGGGTGCCAATTTCTGTCATATCAATAGTGACACAGGCAATATTTTCTTGTTGTAAACGTTGGATAGTTTTGACCCGCAAACTAGATTTACCCATTTGGCGGGAGTTTAAAACATAACAAAAATCTCCATTTTTTAAACCTTGATATAAATCGTTATCAGCTTGTCTGTTGACATAAGTTGTGGCATGAATTGGGAGACTACCACCGATATAATATTCATAGTTATTCATAGTTATTTATCATTAATTAATTTAGTAGGTTGGGTTGAGGTACGAAACCAAACTATTAGATTATAAGCAGGTCAAGAAAAAAATTATCTATTAGAAAAGATAGTATTACTTGATTTTGTTGGGTTTCGCTGTCGCTCTACCCAACCTACTTTCTAGAGAGACAGAAAGTCTGGTTCTAAATTTATTAGAATTAAGGTGGTATTATATTCATAAAGTAATGAAGACCTCTCCCCCAACCCCTCTCCTGCGAGGAGAGGGGGAAGGTTTTACCCACAATTTTAGTCTGGACGCGCTACTACTTCTTTAAAGTATCAAAAATTATATAGCAATCCTAATTCCCTATTCCCTGACTATTGAAATTCCTATAGTATTTAGATAGGAGTAGGTAGGGACGTTGCATGGAACGTCCGTACAGAGTAGGGGGAAATAATTGATGATTTATGTAGAATAGTTGATTTTATTTTTTCTTATTGGAGAGGTCTATTAGACATCTCCACAAAAGAGGGAATAGGGAGAAGTAATTGATTTTATTTTTTAGTTAAAATCCAAAGTTCCCCAGGATTATGAACTAACTCCAGTTGAGAATTTTCTTGTGTTTCTAATCCTGAAATTAAACTCCATTCAGGACGAAATACAAATATATCAGTAAAACCTTCTGGAACTTTTGGAATTTCTGGTTGTTCGATGAATAAAACTTTCACATCTGGTCTCAACATATATCCTAGAGTAGCTAATCTTGCAGAATGATTACTAATAATAAGTGGTTGGTCTGTTTGATTAATTATTCTAGCTACTTGAGCATCATAATAACTACTATATTTATTCCACCAAGTTTCAGCTTGAGAAGAAATTCCACAAGATATGATGCCTAAAGAAATCACAGCTACAGTTACTATTTGCCAAAATTTATGTTGGATTTGATTTGTAAAGTTAGTCAGTTTTGTTCCTAATAAATAAGCCACAGATAATTGAATTCCTAAATAAGCTGGTATTGAATAACGAGGAATAGTAGAACGTTGCCCGCCAGATATTAAGTCGGGAATTATTAAACTTATGGGGGTGACAGCCATTAAGGTTAAGATAAAAATATTTACCTGTTGAGGTGCGTTTTTTAGGAGGAAATAAATAGAGTAGACAATTAATACTAAAACCAATCCCAAAATGTACGGCCAGATAGTATTTAGTTGTAATAAAGCATTATTATCAAAAACAAGTTTCTTAACATCGAATAATCTCTCAGGCGAACCAATTTGAATATCAATAAATGTAAAACCTAGATTGATAAACCATCTTTTCAGCAAATCTAAGAATGGCAGATTTTTGGAAACCCAATTAATGCCGTCAAAATGGGTGATTATCAAGATTAGCCAAGGTAAAAATCCTAAAAATCCGTAGAAAGATGCTAGTAAATAAGCTTTTAGTTTCTGGGTTAGTTTAAATTTTTCAGTGAGGATTACATATAATCCATGACCAAAGGCTACTAATACAGAAAAGAGATGAGTATATAAAGCAAAGATGAGACTTGCTATATAAATTTGCCAGGTACGTTTAGTGTTAATTCGCATTGCTCGGAGTAAGGCAATACTTGATAGTAAAACGACGACGGAAAAAAGAGTATAAGCTCGTGCTTCCTGAGCATATAATACTAAAATTGGAGAAACTGCTGTGAGAGAAATTGCTATCCATCCGACTAATGATTTACCAAATAATTCTCTACATAACCAATAAATACAGGGGAAAATTAGTAAACTCGTTATGGCTGAGAAATTTCTAATTACGGTTACAGAGTTACCGAATAATTTTACCCACCATCTCAAAAGTACAAAATAAATTGGTAAGTGTTCGGGATTATCTCTTGCTAGGGAACCGATAAGATTGATTGTATTTTTATCAGGATTAATATCTTGATATTGCTGTAATTTTTCTACAGTAATACTTCCTGCATTTAAGAGTAAGTCGTCAAATTCGCCCCTCGTGTAACTGACAATTCTTAAGGATGTAATTGTTTCATCGTACCAGTAAACTTTACGGTCAATATTGATGAATCTGAAACATATACCTAAGACTAAGATGATGGCAATAAATATTTTTAACCAAGTAAAATAAAGTTTTTTCTGGAACATTTTTAAATTGATTTTAAAAAGGAAAGCATGGCACGGCAAGACACAGATTTTGCCACGGATACACGAATTTATCTGAATAACTTGAGAAACACTATAACATTCTTCTTGAAATTAACTTCAAAAAGGAAGGCACGGCATGACAAGGATTTTTGGCACGGATAATGGATAATTTAATTAATAGATAGTAATCAGGAATTAGATGTGAGAATTTAGGTATTCCTTAAAAGTATAGAATAGACCTCTTGCAAAAGTTTTAATTAAATCAATTCAATATCTAAAATAAACAATTTAATCTCCCTCCATACCTATTCCCCTATTCCCTGACTTCTACAAGAAGTCTAATATAGCATTTATCATATTCATATATATTCATTTTTTCTTCTTCTCTGTTCCCTATTCCCTATTCCCTAAAAGTATCCAATATCTCAAAACTCAAATCATATTGCTAGATAATGAATAATGTTAATTAATGACAACTTATACCAGAAGTTAAAAGCTTATTCAAGCACGAAAAAGCCATTGTATTATTCTTTCATCATCAATTATCAATTACTCTATACATCTGATATAAATTATCGATATAAGTTTTTTCTACTCCTAGACAGTTAACAGAATCATTATTTTCAATAATGACATGAGTTATCTGATATTTATCGATTAAATTCTGTAAAGCCTGACATTGAGCTATACCAGAATTATCATAAAATTGTTGTGCCATTAATAATCTGTCGTGCCATTCAATAACTTCTATATCTTTGTAGGGATGAGACTTAAGATTAATTAAAATCGGCGCACCTGTAACAATTCTAAAATCAACAAATTTCCCCGAAGCTATGGGAACTAAATAAGTATCACCTGCTTGTTTATTTTCTTTGACATATTCCATAATAATTGGTGTATCTTCCTGATTAATAGTTAGTTTCTCTAATTGCTTTCCTACTCCTGAAAGAATGAACAGATATATTGCTATAACAGAGAAAATTTCTATCGATTTTTTGTATTGCCTAATCCAAAGATGATACCTGTCAAAAACAACAGCCAAAATAAAAGCCAATATCATACAAGTAGAAATAGGAGCTAAAAAAGCAGAAACCCGCCACGGGGTAAGAAATGCCAAAGTATTGCTGCTAGAAAAAACTTGAATTATTGTCAGAATAGTTGCTGTGGCAAAAGGAAAAAATAAGATAAAAAATAGTTTAGTTTTGCGGAGAAGATAGAGAGCGATCGCTACTACTAAAATCTGAATTGGAGCAGCAGGTTCGGTTAACCAAATATCGGGGAAGGAATGATGAGGAATTCTATTAACAAGTAAACTTTCAGATATTTGAAAAAGTTCGGGAGATGTGGGTTTAAAAGTAATAGTCATATAGCTGACTACTGGTAAAACTAAGATGAATGAAAAGGTACCTATTAATAATGATTTTTGGAGATTCTTTTCATTTTTATAGGTGAGAATCATATAAGCTAAAGTCGCTAAAGCTGCACTAGGGAGATATGTGGGATGAAAAGTTGCAGCTATTCCTAAAGCCAAGACTGCTAAAAAAGACTTTTTTCTCAGAAAAGCATGGATAGAAAAGATAATTAATACTCCAAATGTACAAGGTTGAAAATATCCACCGAGAATATATTGCTCTGCTAAACCATAGTGAAGATGTACATGAGTTTTAAAGTCAAAAATTCTGATTTGTAGACAGTGGATAGTCAGGATAAGGAGAAAATAAATTAGCAGCTTCAATCGGGAAGTATTAATTTTAAAAATCACTGAAGCAATGCCAAGGAGACTATAAACATAAATCCCAAAAATCAGAATGTAATAAAAGTAGAAAAAATTTTGATGGAAGTAGGCATAAGTGATTTTAACCAAAAAAGTAAAAGCAGGTAGAGGGTCTAATGTATTAGCTAACCAATCTTTATTTAAATAACCATTACTAGCTTTTGCTAATCCTTGTAAAAATTTAGTATGTTGATTTGAGGTATATAGGGGATCTTGAGTATAGGAAATTCCAAAAATTAAGCCTAGGATAAAAATTTGTAAGACGGAAATAATAAATTTTTTTTTGAGTATTTGCTTCATTTTTTAAAGTAAGGAATAAGGTAAAGGTAAGAGGGAAAAATTTTCCAGGAGGAAACTGATATAGTATTTCCTCTAATTGGTTTATCTAAAAAACTCAACTAGAGAGAAAATTCAGAGGGAAAAAATTTATAGGAGGAAGCTAATTAAACATCTCCTAAGGTAAAAGTTTCTCTTACCTCCTTTGGTTTATCTTACAAAACTCAGGTAAAGGTAAAAACTCACAGACAAAAAATTTCTAGGAGGAAGCTAATATAGAATTTCCTCTAAATTGAAATCTTCCCCTCTCTCAAAAACAAAAGTTTCTCTTACC
>NZ_JBNHEP010000012.1:0-15242 GCF_050015995.1 Dapis brunnea BLCC-M229
TTTTTTTTTTTTTTTTATTTTTTTTTTTTTTTTTTTTTTTTTTTTTTTTTTTTGTGGGGGGGTGGGTGGCCCGCCCCCCCCCCCCCCCCCACCAAACCAAGTTGACTCATTATTCAAGTAAATGGTTCTCAGAACATTTATTGAACTTAATTAAAAATTTTTTAACAATCAGATGAATGGTAATATATTTCAGGTAAATAATTAAATAGTATATTCGATTGACAGAGCTTTTAATCCCCTTTGATAATCAAACTTTTTCTGGGGACTAAAATTCATCATATCTTGGACAATGTCGAATAAATATTCCCAAGTGATGACCCACAAATCACCATACATACCCACCCAAAAATCGCTATGTCTTCTGTCTTTTCGTCTTGGTTCTTTTAATCGACAAATATATCTTTGATATCCTGATTTTTTGATACAATTACCACGGTAAGATGAAGCCGTGTAAGCAATAGCGATCAGTAAAATTAAATTGGTCAAGCGTTGTGTATTAGCTCGACTTCCTTCTAGATTATATCCCCCTGTTTTACAATCTTTAAACATAGCTTCAATACCCATTCTCGAACGATAAATTTTGATAACTTCTTCTAAACTTTCAAGATTTGTTAGTAAATACCAAGGTTCCTGTCTTGAGTGCGTCTTTCATTCCGAGGAGACCTCGGAATTACGCACTCGCTTTTCTACTTTATGATTATATTTTCTTTTCCAGTATGCAGCTAAATTAAATTTACCGAAACCTTTGTATTTAGTAATATTAATGTTACTTAAAAATATTTTAGTTCCGGGAGCTACAGGCAAATTACTCAAAGGCTGGTATTTTTGACTATTTTTTCTATAGTTAGTATCTTGTTTTTGTCTGAAGATAAAATTGATTTTTTGAGTCTTGGCTCTAATTTTTAGCCAGTGAGATAACTCTACACCATGGAATTCCCGGTCTCCAATAACCACCAGTTTATATTTTTTTAATAACCGTAAGACTGGTTTAATAAGTGCTTTTTGTTCACTTAAATTAGTCGAGCCTTTTTTCGGCAGAATTTGCCAGTAAATCGGTAATGCTCGTTTTTTATAGATAACAGCAATAACGAATATATTATGATTTTTCCATTGTGTCCTATCTATAGTGAGAATTAATTGCCTACCATCAGAAAATTCTCGACTAATAATCATCATTATAATGGGAAACCAAAACAAGGGAATGCTCAAAGAAAATAACGTTAAAAATCTTTGAATATGACGGCGACGGCTTTCATATTTAATCGGCAAAGGAAAACAGGCAGCTAATCTTTCTATTTTTACAGTTTTCTGGACAGTAATGAGCCAAACTAAAATTTTTAAAGTTTGATAACGCAGTTCCTCCGCAGGAGGCACTTGAGTATTGGTCAAAGATTGTTTAAAATATGACTCATACAATGATAAAAATTGCATTTAGTCGGTCTCTTTGTGTTAAGTGGACCGACTTTTTTTACCATAAAATGTGACTGATGGCTACTCTGGTAGATTGACATAAAAATCAACCAAAAAAGGAGGTGTGGGTGTGGGTTCGCGATCGCTCACTCTTTATCAGAATAATTATTATTATGAGAAAAACATTTAATTCTTGAAAGGGATTATATCTTTTAAACCTTTGCCCCACAATACTTTTGAGGTGCTTGTCACCCCGTGAGATCGCGCACCCTCTCAAAAGATATATCCTTAGAAGGAGCAGTAGCTAATTTAATGCAAGTAGTCAAAGAAAATGCTGGTGCTGAAACCGTGGCTTTGATGCTATTTACTGAACAAGAATTAATGCTGAGAGCTATTGTTACTGACCAAGAAACTCATACTTGTGAACCTGTGAGTGTAGCAACTACTCATGCAGTACCTTTAAGTATTATCAACAAAGTCAAGCGCAGCCAAAAGCCTTTAGTTTTGGATAACGCTATTAACAACAATGCTTATGCAGGCGACACTTATATCCAAAAACACCAAGCTAAGTCTGTTTTATGTCTACCCTTAATAGACCGTGGTAAACTTATTGGCATTCTCTACCTAGAAAATAATCAAATTACTCAAGCATTTACCAACGAACGAGTAGAAGTATTAAGTTTACTTTGCTCCCAAGCAGCCATTTCCCTAGAAAACGCTCTTCTGTATCAAGAATCTCAGAATTATGCCCAAAAATTAGAGCAAACACAACTACAACTTGTTCAAAGTGAAAAAATGGCTTCCATTGGTCAATTAACTGCCGGAGTTGCTCACGAAATTAATAATCCTGTAGGTTTTATTTCGGGTAATTTAGATTGCGCTTCTGATTATATCCAAGACATGATTAACCTGTTGAACCTCTATCGCCAAACTTTCCCTCAACCAGGGGAAAAAATCGAAGAAGAAATGGAGGCGATCGAGTTAGATTATCTGCTCGAAGACTTGCCTAACACTATTGATTCTATGAAAAAAGGAACACAACGTATTGCAGAGATTAGCAAGTCGATGCGTACTTTCTCTCGCGGGGATACAGCAGCCAAGGTAGCTTTTAATCTCCATGAAGGAATAGATAGTACCTTATTAATTCTCAAACACCGACTCAAAGCAAATGAAGTTCGTCCAGAAATCCAAGTAGTAAAAAACTATGGAAATTTACCAGAAATTAACTGTTATCCAGGGCAACTAAATCAAGTGTTTATGAACTTAATTGCTAATAGCATTGATGCTTTAGATGAAAGTAATTCAGGGAAAACTTTCACCGAAATTCAAGCAGCACCAAATCAGATTACTATTACTACAGAAATTGACAATGCCAAACAACAGGCCATTATCCGCATTGGAGATAATGGTATGGGAATGAGTGATGAGGTGAAACAGAAAATATTCAGCCATTTATTTACCACAAAAGGAGTAGGAAAAGGAACGGGATTAGGCTTATTAATTTCTCGTCAAATTGTCGTAGAAAAACATGGAGGTCAAATTACTTGTACTTCAGAATTAGGAACAGGAACTGAGTTGACAATTAGTTTGCCAAATAATTAATAATAAGCTCTAATTTAGTATAATAAGGATATTACCAAAGTATTTTACCAAGTAAAAAACGTAAATAACAAAATAAATCATGAATAAGAATAGTTTTTTCTGGGTTTCTGTCATCTGTAGTAAATTGCCTATATTTAAACTTCGCTCCCTGCTTTTGGCAACACTTTTTTTAAGTGTATTTGCTGTTAGCTGCAAAACAACATCACCAACTGGAGAAGATACATCTTCCGCATCTCCAAAAACGTCTCTATCCCAATCAAACAAATTTGATGGAATTGAGATCGATGTAATCTCTCTGAGTAAACCTGTTGCTGCGACTGTGGAAAAGCGAGCTGATGAATTTGAAGCACTGACAGGAGCAAAGATTACGGTTAAGAGTGCTGGCTATTCGGAACTCTATCAAACAATTTTGCAGGATCTGACAACGGGTAGCAATCAATACGATGTTATGATTATGACTTCAAATTGGATGCCAGACTATATTGAATCTGGTTACCTCAAAGATTTAACCGAATATGTCAATGAAGATTCAAGTTTAGCATGGAAGGATATTGCACCATTTTTTCAGGAATACGGTCCCGTTTATGCCAATAAAATTTATGCAATTCCTATTGATGGCAACTATCACCTCATGTATTATCGAGCAGATTTACTCGCTGAGGCAGGGTTTGAGCCACCCAAGACTTGGGATGATTATCTCAAAATTGCTAAGTATTTTCATGACAAAGACTTAAATGATGACGGGGAGCCAGATTATGGCTCTTGCTTGGCAAAAAAGCCGGGAAATGTTACCTACTGGGCAATGTGGTCAATCGCAGCTTCTCTTTTGCAGTCTCAAGGAACTAAACAGGGGATTTTCTTTGACCCCAATACGATGAAACCCATGACGAATAATGTCGCTTTTGCTAAAGCTCTCGATATTTACAAAGCAACGAATGAATATGGTGCTCCTGATGAAATGGAGTGGGGGTTGAACGACGGTCGTCAAGCCTTTGTTTCAGGTCGCTGTGCCCTATCAATGGATCACGGAGATATTGGGACATTGGCACTCTTACCAGGCTCAAAGGTTAAAGATAAGTTTGGCACTACCATTATACCGGGGTCTACTGAAGTCCTCAATTGGGATACCGGAGAATTGGTAGAGTGCGATAAATTCACCTGTCCGTTTGCAATTAATGGGGTAAACCATGCCCCTTTTACCCCAGCAATTGGCTGGGCTGGAACAATTAATACGGCAGCAGATCTCAAAGTTCAAGCAGCAGGAGTTGCCTTTATTTCTTATATTAGCCAGCCCGATCGCTCCAATATAGATGTAACCAATGGGCAATCTGGTTTAAATCCCTATCGTCTTTCGCAGTTTTCTGATTCTCAGAATTGGATTGCAGCAGGAATGACTCCCGCAGTCGCCAGCACTTATTTGGGAGCCATTGGCGCTAGTCTCAACAGCCCTAATGTAGTACTCGATTTGACTATTCCCAGAAACTATAATTATCAGCGAGAACTGCTAGATGCAGCAGTTTCGGAATTTCTAGGGGGCAAGATTAGCCGGGATGAAGCTATGGCGAGGATTACCCAGGAATGGGAGAATCTCACCAATAACATGGGAAGAGATTCTCAAAAAGCATTCTACCGGAAGAGTTTAGGATTGGATCTTTAAGTTTAGGACATAGAACCCCTGAAGGGATCTACGATCGGGAGCGTGGAAAGAGGGGGAAGAGAGGGAAGAGGGGGAAGAGGGGGAAGAGGGGGAAGCTTATACCCCACATTCCTCACGTCAAGTTGTAACATTAAAAGTAGTATTAAAATCGGTAGCTTGCTAAGTATTTATACTATGTAAATCATCTTCATTAACCTTTCTCAAGAGTCAAATTCTGAAATGTGAAATAGTTTCCTGAAATTACTGTATGATCATTTCAGTTATCAGTTATCAGTACCTCTAGCTGAAGTTTCGGGATTGAAATACGAAATTCTCTTTTCTCTTGGTCGATTGGATATGGCGTTTTTGCTGGCACAAAGCTATCCTACGGAATGCTCCGCAAATTTATCAAAATAATATGGGTCTAAAACCCCGCCTTTTAAAGCGAAATATTTTTGGAGCGAGGCTTAAATCCCCGTTACCAAAATAACTTCTGACTTCTGACTTCTGACTTCGTTAACCCCTTAAAAGGGGAGGCAAGAGACCATGATTTTTCGGTCAAAATTTTGAGCCGATAAAATATAACTTTTGACTTTTAACTTTTGACTGTCAGATGTGCGTTGTACATTCTGTTTGGGGAGCGTTTCCGCAGGAAATGGAAACCTCAGAATTACGCACTCGCTTTTAACTTCCGTGAAACGGTATGACTTTCTTTGTCATACGATAATTAATTACCTGGATTATATATCATGTATTGGAATCTTAGTAGCAAACTGGTTATCGCTTATTCTGGATTGATTGCTCTAACAGCGGGCGCACTGTCAATTACAATCTATTGGCAACTGCGGATATCCCAGCAAGTAGCACTACAAGACCGCCTCTTGGGGATAACCAGCTTGGCTGCTCGTCAAATTGATAGCGATTATCACGCTTTAATCAACAACCCTGAAGATGTTGGTACAGCTTACTATACTGTTAATCAGCGCCGACTCAAGGAAATTCAAGCCTCCGATCCAGATATCGTTCGTCTTTATACCCTGCGTTTTCGAGATGGACGTTACAGAGTTGTTTTAAATTATGCACCAGATTCTCAATATCTCCAGCAACCGCTTGCCAAGTTTGGAGATGTGCCACAGAATTTGCCACCACGCTTACAGCAGAATACAGAAATCCAGGCTCCAATTACCGAAAATGCTATCCGCCCCAATAGTGCAGGGCAATTTGTCTTGTATGGTTATGCCCCGATTAAAAGTCAATTGGGGCGTTCCGATGGTATTCTTGTAATTGAGATGGATGCCACTACTGTGACTCAGAGTGCAGTGGGAGCGTTAGCTGTTGCGGGGGGAATTTTCTTAGTTGTTTTGCTAGTTTCCTTACCGTTAGTTTGGTGGCTCGCCGAATCTGTGGTTGTACGACCAACTTTACATCTAAATCAGGTTGCTCGCCGTTTGGCTGAGGGAAAATGGGATGAACCGCTGCCCAAAAATCGCCGGGATGAACTGGGGCAATTAGCAGACTCATTTAGGCACATGGCTGCACAGCTACAAGCGTCGTTTAAAGAATTGCAAGACTACTCTCAAAACCTAGAGCAAAAAGTAGAGGCGCGGACTCAAGAATTATCAGAGTCGCAACAGTTGCTTAACTTAGTCATCAACAATATTCCGCAATCTATTTTTTGGAAAGATCGAGAAAATGTTTATCTGGGGTGCAACCAGAGTTTTGCCTCAGTAGCTAGCATGACACGTCAGGAAATTGTGGGCAAAACTGACTATGAGATGCCCTGGAGTCGGCAAGAAGCAGATTTTTATATTCAGTGCGATCGCCAAGTAATGGATTCTGGAAAACCGGAATTAGGAATTGTCGAACCCATAACACAAGGGGATGGTAAACATGGCTGGTTGGAAACTAGTAAAGTTCCACTCTATGATGTTAAGGGTGAAGTGATAGGAATTATTGGTATTTTTCAAGATATTACCCGTTACAAAGAAGCTGAAGAAGCTGCCCAGCAAGCAAACCAAGCCAAAAGTGCCTTTATTGCCAACATGAGTCACGAGTTACGCTCTCCGTTAAATGCAATTCTCGGCTTCACTCAAATCATGACTCGCTCCCAAACTCTCCCCAAAGAACATATTGAAAATGTAGGAATTATCAGTCGTAGTGGCGAACATCTTCTGACTTTAATTAACAATGTCCTCGATCTTTCTAAAATTGAAGCGGGAGGTATTACTCTCAATCACAAAAACTTTGACCTCCATCGCTTGCTCAACGATATTGAAGATATGCTGTACCTCAAAGCTGAAGAAAAAGGCTTACAACTTCTAGTCGAGCATACTAATGACATTCCTCAATACATCTGCACCGATGAACTGAAATTACGTCAGGTTTTAATTAATATTATTAATAACGCAATTAAATTTACTTCCATAGGAGGAGTTTCTGTCAGAGTTGCTCAAAAGTTGCCCTCATCTAATCCTACCAAAATTATTTTTGAAGTCGAAGATACTGGACTTGGAATTGCAGCAGAAGAACTGGAGAAACTTTTTGAAGCCTTCACCCAAACTGAAACCGGAAAACAAGCTCAAGAAGGAACAGGATTAGGATTACCAATTTCTCGCAAATTTGTCCAACTGATGGGAGGAGATATTCATGTGACATCCCAAGTTAATCAAGGAACCATATTTACCTTTGAGATAGAAGCCACCATTGTCACCAAAGGCGAGGTTGTTGAGACTCAAGTTCCCGAACGTCGTATTATTGCCCTGGAACCTAATCAACCCAGATATCGGATTTTAATAGTAGATGATAAACCTCTGAATCGTCAATTATTAATTAAACTTCTTTCTCCTCTAGGATTTGAACTCAAAGAAGCCGTTAATGGCCAAGAAGCAGTAGAAATATGGGATGATTGGCAACCGCAGTTAATTTGGATGGATATGCGGATGCCAGTGATGGATGGATATGAAGCTACAAAACAGATCAAAGGCACAACCAAAGGAAAAGCAACAGCAATAATTGCTCTGACAGCTAGTGTATTAGAAGAAGAAAAAGTGGTAGTTTTATCGGCAGGATGCGATGATTTTATGAGAAAGCCATTTCGCGAGGCAGATATCTTTAATAAAATGGCAGAATATTTAGGAGTCCGTTATGTGTATGAAGAAAGGGAGATTAAACTAAAAGAAAAAGAAGAAACTCTTGAATCTATTGAACAGAAAGTCAGGGTATTATCTGAAGAATTAAAAAAACAACTAAAAGATGCTTTGCTGACAGGAAACTTAGCAGGAATTGCTAACATAATTACGACAATTCGTCAATGGGATAATTCTCTAGCTGAAGCTATACAAAAATCTTGCGATGGCTTTGAATATGAGAAAATTTTGAATTGGCTGAGTGATTAAGAATATAATGTTTGCTACAAATAGCTAGGGTATTTATTAGGATTCAGGAGTCAGGAGTCATAATGAATAATTTTGATACATTTTTTTGTATCGTAAATTATCTTTTTCATCAAATACAAATTTCCGATAAAATATTTTAATAGTGTTTATTATTGGTAACATTCTTTTTTCATGCATGGTATAAATCACTCCTGCGCCTGATTAACGATAGACCTCTTGCAAAAGTTTTAATTAAATCAATTTTATATCTTGAAATTGTTGATTTAATTCCCTATTCCCTGACTTCTCCAAGAAGTCTGATATTCTCGATTTCTCAAAAATTGAAACTAGAAAGCTAGCACTAGAAAAAATCGATTTTGAGCTTGACACGGTTCTGCAAAATGTATCTAATCTAATCAGTTTGCGCGCAGAGGATAAAGGTCTCGAATTCTTATAGAACCCATTTGGGATATATTTAAAAATAGATGGGGAGATGGGGATATAGGGAGATAGGAAGATGGTGAATATATGTATTTTTGGCGTGGCTGAAACACGGTATGATTTGATAATTTGGGGTTGTTTGAACTACTTGTTAATATTAACTGTTCCCAGTTAAGTGTTCCCTGTTCCCTATTACCGATAAACTTACTTTCATACCTTAATTCAGCAATGCCCTATTTTTCTACCTTTTTCTCCTATTCTATTTCTCCATCTCCTGACTTCTGAGGACTGAGGACTGACTCCTTTGCCAAAAATTCGCACTTTGGCTAATATTCCAAATGGCTTCTATATAACAATATGATTTGAGTTGTGAGATATTGGATACTTTTAGGGAACAGGGAACAGGCAACAGGGAATAAGAAAAAAATGTATCTTAATTCATAAAATAATTGCTATAGCAATCCTATTTTATTCTTGTCAAAAATCTTACTGCTTTTTAGGGAACAGCTAAGAGTTTCAGTTTTTTTATTTACTTTTTGATTACCCGCAACCTATGCGCGGATTGCTATATATTCTATGCCTTTAAACGAACACCTCAATTCTCACATCTGATTCCTGATTGCTATACCAATTAAAAAAAGAATGTTACGAATAATTAGGGCGATAAAAATAATTTATAGAAGGTGTAACTTTGACCAATAAGATAACTTATGAGCTAAAAAATGGCATCGAAGCTATTTATTCTGACTCCCGACTCCTGACTCCTGAATCCTAAAAAAATCCGTTACTATTTGTAGCAAACATTTATTAAATTGGTATTAATCAGTTATGAAAGTCCCATTTATATCCAAAAAAATTCGATTTTCCTTCGATATGGTCACTTTACTGGCTTGCCTGGTCATGCCGATCGTCCAATACGGATTAGCAAAGATGTCAGTATACTTATCCGATACCAGTGGCGCAAGTGCCATTTGGCCGACATCGGGTTTCTACCTAGCATCTCTCCTAATTTTCCGATGGCGGATTTGGCCAGCACTATTTTTAGCCGAGCTTGTTGGCAATTCCCTGTTTTACGAAACCGCCTCCGCGATCGTTTCCATAACCTTGGTTACTAGCACCGAAACTCTCATCCTCGGATTTTTAATTCAACGTTGGATCGGACACCATCGATTTCTCAACTGCTCTCAAGATTTCTTTAAATTCTTGGCAATTGTATTAGGATTAACTGCCATTACTTCTACCCTAGCTACCGGATTGCTCTGCTTGCAAGGAATTGCTTCTTGGACTGATTTTATTGCCACATGGCGACTTTGGTACGTTGCCCTGATCGCTGGTATTACTATTGTTGTCCCCGCATTACTTAGTTGGGTGCATTGGGAAAATCGGCAGCGATGGCGGAGTTGGCAGGTTGGAGAATTTGCCCTACTGTTTGGGGCAACTATTGGTATTAGCTATATTTCTTTTTGGCAGAAGTATGCTTTAGAATACATGACACTTCCACTCTTGATGTGGTGTGCATTTCGATTTCGGGAACAAGAATCAACCTTGCTGGTATTTTTGATTGATGGCATCGCAATTGTAGCCACGCGGCAGGGTTTCGGTCCTTTTATTCGTGAGGATCTATCGCAGTCTTTGGTCTTGCTGCAATCATTTATTCTGGTTGTAGGGTTGACTGGCTACATTCTTTGCGCCATTGTTAATGAGAATCGCCAAGCTGCTATCAAATTGATCGAAACCAATAATGAATTGGAACAACGAGTAGAAGAACGCACTTCAGAACTACAACAAGCCAAAGAAGTTGCTGATACAGCCAATCAAGCGAAGAGCGAATTCCTGGCTAACATGAGCCACGAATTGCGAACTCCTCTTAACGGTATCCTCGGTTATGCACAAATTTTAGCAAGCGCCCAACTTCCCTCCCAGAAGCAGCGGGATGGAGTCAACATCATTTACCAATGCGGTTCCCACTTACTCGACCTGATTAACGACATTTTAGACCTTTCTAAAATTGAAGCTCGAAAACTGGAGTTAGTTCCAACCGCACTGCATTTTCCTTCTCTCCTGCAAAGTGTGGTGGAAATGTGTAAAGTCCGGGCGGAACATAAACGGATTAATTTTATTCATCAAGTTAGTTCCCGTCTACCTGATGGAGTAGTTGCTGATGATAAGCGACTGCGTCAGGTATTAATCAATCTATTGGGCAATGCGATTAAATTTACCGATCGCGGTTCGGTGACGTTAGCGGTAGATGTACTGGACATATCCCAAACCAAGGTATCTTTGCTCTTTCAGGTGATTGATACGGGAGTAGGTATTGCTGAAGAGGATATGCAGCAACTATTTGAAGCCTTTGAACAAGTAGGCGATCACCACAAACAATCGGAAGGTACTGGACTAGGGTTGACCATCTCTGAGCAAATTGTACAACTAATGGGAGGAACGATTAATGTGAAAAGTAAATTAGGTAAAGGCAGCGAATTCTCCTTTACCATCGAACTCCCCTTGGTAGACAATTGGGTGGAACATCAGGGAGGAAGAGAAAGGGGCGATCGCATTATCGGTTACGAGGGAGATCGATGCACTATCCTAATTGTCGATGATCGTTGGGAAAATCGATCCGTACTCTCCAGTCTCCTGGAACCTTTGGGCTTTATGGTCATTGAGACAGAAAATGGTCAGGAAGGATTGGCAAAACTGCGGGAGTTGCAACCTGATTTAGTCATTATTGACCTTGTTATGCCAGTGATGGATGGCTTTGAACTGATCCAGCGTATTCGCAATTCCGAGGATTTAAAGCATCATCAAATCATTGTATCCTCAGCATCTGTATCCGCCATTGACCAGCAAAAAGCACTTGATACTGGAGGCGATCGCTTCTTGAGTAAACCTATCAATGCTAGGGAGCTATTTGCAATAATTTCAGAATGTTTGGATTTAAAATGGCTGTATGAAACTCCAAAGGAATCGGAACAGTTGCCGGAAAACGACCGCAATTCACAAGATGCAGTAGTGCAAGAGATGCTTGTACCACCTCCTGAATATATTGAGGAATTACTGACGATTGCACACCAAGGAGACCCAACAGAAATCTGTGATAAAATTGAGACTTGGAATAGCTGCTACCTTGAATTTGCGGCTCCTATTATCCAACTCGCCAATGAATTTAAAATTGAAGAAATTGAAGAGTTATTGCAAAACCATTTAACCTTAAAAACTAATGATGTCAAATAAAGGACAAATATTAGCCGTTGACGATATCCCCGCCAATTTGAAAGTGATTAGCGAAATATTACGCAATGCAGGATATGCTGTTTCTACCGCCATTGATGGAGAAAGGGCAATCAAACGTCTGCAACATTATCAGCCAGATTTAATTTTACTGGATATTTCAATGCCTGGTATTGATGGCTTTGAAACCTGTCGTCGTCTCAAAGCAGAGCGGAAGACCAGCCATATTCCAGTTATTTTTCTCACGGCACTTTCAGATACTGTTAATAAGGTTAAAGGTTTGGAACTTGGAGGAGTGGATTATATTACCAAACCTTTCGATCAAGCTGAACTTTTAGCACGAATTAAAGTTCATATTAACCTCAAAAAAACACAAGTTCAATTAATCCAAGAATCAAAACTATCTATGTTAGGAGAATTGGTTGCTCGCATTGCTCATGAGATTAATAATCCTATGACTTTTATCTATACAAATATTAATCATGCCACACAATATCATAAAGAACTTATCCATCTCTTAGAATTATATGAGGTTCACTTTCCAACTCCTTCTCAGGAGATAGAAGATTGGCGAGAAGAAATCGATTTATCCTTTATCAAACAAGATTATCTCCAATTGCTCGAATCAATGAGGTTAGGAGCAGAACGCATCAAAAATATTATAGTGTCTTTGCGTTCTTTTGCCAAGTTAGATGAAGCCGAATGGAAATTATCCAATTTGCATGAGGGTTTGAAAGACACTTTGATGTTATTGTCTTATCGCTTACAAGGGAACTCCTGTAGAAAAGCAATAAAAGTAGTTAAAAATTACGGAGAATTACCGTTAGTTTATTGTAACCTAGCTCAATTGAATCAAGTTTTTATGAACTTACTAATGAATGCAATTGAGGCGATCGATGAAAAACACTCAAATCCCACACCAGAAGAAGATGCTATACTTGAATGCCCACAAATAGTTATATCTACTGCCTCTAAAATAGTCGATTGCGAAAACTTAGCTTGCATTTATGTTGCAGATAATGGTATTGGTATACCGGAGACCATACAACCGCAAATATTCGATCAATTTTTTACGACAAAATCAACAGGAAAAGGAACGGGTTTGGGGTTAGCGATCGCCAAGCAAATAGTTACAGAAAAACATGGAGGGACAATTACTTATACATCAGAATTAGGTAAAGGTACGAAATTTACGATCGCCATTCCCATAGACAGAAAAAATTTGTCTTAATAGTATGTGATGAAGTTAGAGATTCAAATTCATACTGAATCATGACTCCTGACTCTTGACTCCTTGAAATAACCGTGCGTATCTGTAGCAAAAATTTTATAGTGCGTAGCGCTAGGGAATAGGAATAGGGAATAGTAGAGTGTCAAAGGGTTCAGGATTTATAAATGTCCTAACCTTAATACGTAACGCTATAGTATTTCATACTATACCAATTTTTATGCAATAATGTTACAAATAATTTGGTAAACTAAGATACTTTAAGTCAGATTTATCTTTAAGAAAATGGAATTGTTTCATGCTAAAAATGATATTAAAGCTAAATCTAGTTGACTACTGACTATTAACCAATGACTACTAGAAACAACTCTGAATATTTGTAGCGAACATTGTAATGGCTTTGAATATGAGAAAATTTTGAATTGGCTAAGTCATTAAGAATATGGACATCATCAGACAAAATGTTCAACTTATTATACAATAATAACAATATTTAATAGTAACTTATGAGTTCCTCGCTAACCAACTCAGAGCATGGCAATATTTTAGTTGTAGATGATACTCCTGCTAATTTACAACTTTTAATAGGTTTATTATCATACAAGGGTTATACTGTCCGGCCAATTCCCAGTGGAAAACTTGCTCTCCAAGGCATTCATCTTGATTATCCCGATCTGATTTTACTTGATATTCAAATGCCCGATATGGATGGTTATGAAGTATGTAAGCATTTAAAAGCCGATCCTCGCACTCAAGATATTCCTGTTATTTTTATTAGTGCCCTTGATGATATTTTTGATAAAATCAAAGCATTTGAAGTAGGGGGAATTGATTATATTACTAAACCTTTCCATGCCGAGGAGGTTTTTTCCCGCGTGAAAACCCATATTACTTTATATAGACTCCAGAAACAATTGCAAAAAAAAACCGTAGATCAAGAGGTAGAAATTCAGGCTCAACATCTAATTTTAGAACAAATGATTGAAAGTTTAAAAAGTGCAAATCAAGAATTAAAAGAACGTTTAGAACAACTAAAAAAAGCACAACTGCAATTAGTTAAAAGTGAAAAAATGGCTTCTATTGGTCAGTTAGTTTCTGGTGTAGCTCACGAAATTAATAATCCCGTCGGATTTATTTCTGGGAACTTAGATTATGCCGCTGAATACATTCAAGATTTAATGGATTTGTTACAACTTTATCAAGAAAGATTTGAATATAATAGTCCAACAATTCAAAAGAAAATAGAAGAGATAGAACTAGATTATTTGAGAGAAGATTTACCAGAATTAATTGAGTCTATGAAAGAAGGAGCTAATCGGATTGCCGAAATCAGTAAATCAATGAGAACTTTTTCTCGTGCCGATACAATTGCGAAAACTCCATTTAACATTCATGATGGCATAGATAGCACTTTATTAATTCTGAAAAACCGACTTAAAGCTGACGAAAAACGACCAGAAATAAAAGTAGTCAAAAACTATGGAAATTTACCAGAAATTAATTGTTATCCAGGGCAACTAAATCAAGTGTTTATGAATATTCTGGCGAATGCAATTGATACTCTAGAAGAAAGTAATGCTGGGAAAACTTTTGCCGAAATTAAAGCAGCACCGAATCAGATTAGTATTACGACAGAAATTGAGAATGAAATACAACTGGCAATTATCAAGATTAGGGATAATGGAAAGGGAATCTCTGAGGAAGTAAAACAGAAAATATTCGAGCATTTATTTACCACAAAAGAAGTGGGGAAAGGAACAGGTTTAGGTTTATCAATTTCTCGGCAAATAGTAGAAGAAAAACATGGAGGTAAAATTACTTGTACTTCAGAATTAGGAACAGGAACAGAGTTTACGATTAGTTTACCAAATAATTAATAATTAGATCGAATTTGATACCATCGGTACAATAGACATCTCCGGAAAAGAGGGAGTAGGGGCGATTCGCGAATCGCCCGTACGGGAGTAGGGGGAAAGAATTAATGATTTATGGGTATGGGATTGATTTAATTTTTAATTATCACGCCTATGTCTAATAAGGAAGAAGGCTTTGGTTATCTAGGATAGAAAGCTAAAAATCAGGAAAAAACTTCAACTTAGGGTAGATATTTTCCAGAAATTTGATGAATAGGTCGATCTTCAATAATTAATAATTAATAATTAATAATTAATAATTACCTCTTCTTCAAAAGAAGAGGATTGGTTAAAAGGACTTTTTTTGTTCTCTTGGTCGATTGGATATGGCGTTTAGCGTTCCGCACAACGCGCATTTTTCATGTCGCGCAGCGAAACGCGGAGCGACTTGAATTGCGTTTCGCTTTCCT
>NZ_JBNHEP010000013.1:0-1380 GCF_050015995.1 Dapis brunnea BLCC-M229
GCCATTCAAATCTAAGCACATAAGGTTAAAAGTTCTTCTTCGGTCTCTACGGACCATGTATTTGTGCTTAGTCTCGAACAGTGTAGTCAGATCAGTTTAAATCCGGGGTCTATGCCTCCAACCAACTACACGACCTTGCGCTGCACTGTTCTCTTTATTACGCGGCGTAACGATACTTCTGCTTGCGTTCTAGTAAAACATAGACCAGCGAGATAAGCTTACGTGCTACCGCAATCACGGCCTTCTTCTTGTTCATGCGAGCCGATAGATTGGCGTAGTAATTCACAAAATGACTTCCTCGCGTCCTTATCGCAGCTAGTGCACATTGTACCATAATCGGGCGCAAGTGACTGTTACCAGGCTTCAAGCGACGGCTCTTTAACTTGCCTGCACTTTCATCATTGCGCGGACATAAACCCGCCCAGCTACTTAATTGTTTGGCTCCTTTAAATACACTCATATCTGACCCGACTTCCGCCAAAATATGAATACTCGAAAGCATTCCTACACCAGGTAAACTCATCAATACTTCCATCTCCTGACCATACTCCCTACAAGCCAACTCCTCCGCTTCATGCTCTAAGTGCTTGATCTGTTGCTCTAATAAGTCATACTGCCCTAATAGCTGGCTTAAAACAAAGCAGTCTTCTGCCTTCATATGCCCTCTCAATACCCGAAGTACTTGCTCCTCTCCATGACGCTTGAGTGTCCGACCGTGTAAATGCAACAGCAAAGCCTGTGGATCAGTCACGCCTCCCGATAATGCTCTTATCAATCGCATACTCCCTTTAGAGGATAGACTGCTCACCAAACGACGAAGTCGAATATTGCACCGATCCAATAAGTTGCTCATCTGCACCAATAAATCCGTACGACGCCGTAACTGCAATTTGCGATGCCGCGTCAATATCCGTAGTTGACTTTGCACTCCGCGTACTATAAAACTACTTGGCAATAGCCCTTTACTCAACAGCTTGCATAACCAATCCGCATCATTCTGATCCGTTTTCTTACCCGGTACTTGACGAACGTAGTTCGCATTGACAACATACGTCTTCAGCTCTTCTCCTAGTATCGATTCAACTACTTGCCAATAAATACCCGTACTCTCCATACCTACTGCCTCAACGCCTTTAGATAATAACCAATCGCGTAGATCATAGATAGAGCCGGTATCTGTCTGATATACCTTGCGATCATAGTCAATACCATCTTCACTCACACTCGCGAATATGGTATCTTTGTGTACGTCTAGTCCGCTAAACCTCATTTCCGTTTTTGAGATAAAGATATTCTCTCAAAAAGCGCTTAGGAAAGTGGACTAGGCTCTTTTCCTTTTTCTCCTCTGTATTTGTGTGCCTACAGGTTCATGGAGTTTAG
>NZ_JBNHEP010000014.1:0-15890 GCF_050015995.1 Dapis brunnea BLCC-M229
TTCCCTATTCCCTATTCCCTATTCCCTGTTCCCTATTCCCTATTCCCTATTCCCTGTTAAGTGTTCATTGATTAGTGTCTAATTCCATAAATTATATAGCGTTTCTCAGGTCGTTGGAGGTACACCTATTTTTATTTCTTTTCTTATTCCCTGTTCCCTATTCCCTGTTCCCTATTCCCTGTTAAGTGTTCCCTGTTCCCTAAAACAAAGGAATTTTGTACCTCACCAGAATGGAAATTGCTATAGCAGTTTTCATGAATAGGACTTACGCAAAGTATCAAATAATATCATTTCCGGTTGAATAGTTATAATTAGAGCTTCGTAGTATGGCTTGAGCAATAATATCGATGCAATAACTCTGCTTAATATTCTTTAATATTCTTTAGTGTCTATAAAGTGTCTATAAGGTAAGATTGATATCAATTCCAGCCAATTAAAAATTGCTTTTAGGTTAAGTTGGATACAATATTTATTTCAGTATAGTAGTAGTAGTAAAGATATGGTTAAGTGCTAAAAAAAAATATTTTACTTGAGAAAAAAAAATTGAGTGATGCTAGGTAATATTTCTGAAACCAAAATCCATCGACTACGATGGGCACTTACCCTGGGTTGGTGCCTCCTAATTGTTTCACTATTCTACGATCCACTATCGAGTCAGCTAACAGAACCTTCCAATGCAGTGAGTCCGTTCAGACTCAATATAGAAAACTGCGTCCTGGTACAAGGAAAATGCCTTGAAGAGATACCCTATCCGATGGGAGCTTCTATTTTTTGGGGCATGATCGTGCCTTCTGGTGTTTTCATTTTGTTTGTGTTAGGACACGAATTTTGGCGACGAATTTGTCCCCTATCCTTTATTTCACAAATTCCTCGTGCCTTGGGATGGGAACGTAAACGCACCCGCGTCAATCCGACAACTGGGAAAGTCCGCAAGGAATTGGTCAAAGTCGCCAAAAATTCATGGCTAGCTCGGAATCATCTTTCCCTACAATTTGCCCTTTTCTTTCTAGGGTTGTGTAACCGCATTCTTTTCGTCAACTCCGATCGTTTGGCTTTAGGTTTGTTTTTAACATTCACCATTATTGCAGCACTAACGGTCGGTTTCCTCTATGGTGGTAAGTCTTGGTGTCAGTATATTTGTCCGATGGCTCCTGTACAAAAGATTTATGCACAACCAAGAGCACTACTCAACAGCACTGCTCACAAAGGCGATCGCCAACTCATTACCCAGTCCATGTGTCGCACGGTAAGTCCTGATGGTAAAGAGTTGAGTGCCTGCGTTGCTTGTCAAAGTCCTTGTATTGATATAGATGCCGAAAAGTCCTATTGGGATGAAATAGACAACCCGCAGCAGCAAATGCTCTATTACGGTTATGTTGGCATTACAATTGGGTATTTTTTCTATTACTATCTTTATGCGGGTGCCTGGGATTATTATTTATCGGGGGCTTGGGCTCACGAAGAAAACCAACTGGCGAATCTGCTCAAACCAGGGTTTTATTTCTTAGATCAAGCTGTAGACATCCCTAAAATTCTAGCAGTACCCATAACTCTTGGTCTATTTACCTTTGGCGCTATAGGCATTGGTAGTGCCTTGGAAAATATGTACAAAGCCTATCACCATCGCTATCACCAATGGAGTGACCCCTTAATCATTCGACATCGAATGTTTACTTTGTGTACGTTTTTCATTTTCAACTTCTTCTTTATTTTTGGAGGGCACAATTTTATTCAGTTGTTGCCATCACCCTTGCCTACTGTTTTTAGGGCTTTAATGGCAGTATTTAGTAGCTTGTGGCTTTATAGAACTTGGCGGCGCAGTCCCAGTCGTTATCAACGCGAAAGTCTTGCCAATCGATTACGAAAGCAGCTCAAAAAGTTGCATTTGGATTGTGCGAAGTTTTTGGAGGGGCGAACTATTGACGATCTTAGTGCGGATGAAGTCTATGTTCTCGCGAAAGTTCTGCCTGATTTTTCCCAAGAAAAACGTCTGCAAACTTACAAAGCGATGCTGCGAGATGCTATTGATGAGGGTTATGTAAACCCCGCTGATACTCTGGAAAGCTTCAAGCAAATGCGCCAAGAACTGGGTATTTCTGATGGAGATCATGATACCATCTTAACGGAACTAGGCCAACAATATCCCGAGCTGTTCGATCCTCGTAAGCCGCACAATAGAGAAAACTCTCTGCGGTTAGAGAGCTATCGAGAAACTCTCCTGGAAATTATCTTACATTCTGGGAAAACTCACCCAGATCGAAACTGGGTTGCTGACTTGATGAAAGCATTCTCGGAGGAAACATCCAATGAAGTGTTAGAAGACCTTTTGAAGAATTTATCCCCAGAAGATCGCAACCTAGTTCAAGAACTTCGCCAAGAATATAGCATTACTAAAGACGACGAAGCAGATGCTCTTAAACACACTGACTCCTATGAGTTGTGGAAGACGATCGCTGAAAGTATTGGTTTCGTAGAACACATTATTTCTGTAGAAGAAAAGGAACTCTACAGAGTTTTCCAATATATTGATACAGATAGGTCAGGATATATAAGTTTAGATGAGTTACAAACTTATATTCGTAGTATCGATACCGATATTAATGATGTTCAAATTGAGAATATGATGAAAGCTGCAGACACAAGTGGTGACGATCTAATCAGTTACGAGGAGTTTCAAGCAGTCTTTAAATCCTTGAAATCTTAGGCAATCTGAGACAAATAGTATTTAATTGTGTAAATCAATTTCCGAAATTGCTGTAAAATTATGTCAATAAAAATGTTGGGTTATGCCAATGCTTAACCCAACTCTTTATTTTGATAAATTCTACGTTGATTACAACCTTCTGTTGAGATTAATTATTGCTGTAAGCAAACTCAGGAAGTTGTTCGTTAGCAGTTACAGGTACAACCTTCACCTCGCCATTTTCATCTAAATCTACATAAACATTTTCCCCATCCTGAATTTGACCAGCTAATAACGCTTCTGCCAAAACATCCTCTAACAAACGCATAATAGCTCGACGTAGAGGTCTTGCTCCGTAACTAGGATCGAATCCTTCTTCTACTAAGCGTTCCTTAAACTTATCGCTGACTGTAAGAGTAATTTCGCGATCGCCTAAACGACTAAATACCTCCCGCAGCATAATTTCTGCAATCTCTTTCACCTCATCCTTATTCAACTGACGGAAGACAATAATTTCATCGAGACGGTTGAGAAATTCTGGGCGGAAATATTGTTTCAATTCCTCATTAACTAAGTTGCGGATACGATTATATTGAGCTTCTTCTTGATCCTCAGCAAACTCAAAACCTAAACCACCGCCACCTTTCTCAATGACTTTAGAACCGATATTGGAAGTCATAATGATTAAGGTATTCTTGAAATCTACTACTCGACCTTTAGAGTCAGTTAGACGACCATCCTCCAACACTTGCAGCATAATATTAAATACATCTGGATGAGCCTTTTCAATCTCATCAAACAATACTACAGTGTAGGGACGACGGCGTACAGCTTCTGTTAGTTGTCCACCTTCATCATAACCAACAAATCCTGGAGGGGAACCAACAAGTTTAGAAACAGTGTGACGTTCCATGTATTCCGACATATCCACCCGGATCATAGCTTCCTCAGAACCGAAGAAATAAGTAGCTAATGCTTTTGTCAGTTCTGTTTTACCAACACCAGTCGGACCGGAGAAAATAAAACTAGCAATAGGTCGCTTGGGGTTCTTTAAACCAACTCGAGCGCGACGTAACGCACGGGAAACAGCTTTAACAGCATCATCTTGCCCAATGAGACGTTGGTGCAGGGTATCTTCTATATGTAGCAGTTTCTCAGATTCTGATTCTGTCAACTTACTCACAGGAACTCCCGTCCAAGATGCCACAATATCAGCAATATCGTCTTCATTCACTACAGGAGAGTTACTGGTTTTTTGGTTTTCGTTGTCAATATTAGTCTGTTCAATCTCTGCTTGAATTTCTAGTTCGCGATCGCGCAGTTTACTTGCTTGTTCAAAATCTTGTTGACGAACAACTTCTTCCTTTTCCTTTGTCACCTTCAAGAGTTCACGTCTTAGTTCCTTCAACTGTGGTGAAACCATTGAATTTTTGACTCTGACACGGGAACCTGCTTCATCAATTAGATCGATAGCTTTATCTGGTAAGAAGCGATCGCTAATATACCGATCCGATAATTCAGCTGCTGCTGTCAGAGCTTCATCAGAAATAGTCAACCTATGATGTTGTTCATAAGCAGAGCGCACCCCATAGAGGATTTCAATAGTTTGCTCTACACTAGGTTCGCCAACTTTCACTGGTTGGAAACGACGTTCAAGAGCAGCATCCCGTTCAATATGCTTGCGATATTCATCTAGGGTAGTCGCCCCAATACATTGTAACTCACCCCTTGCTAAAGCAGGTTTAAGAATATTAGCAGCATCCATACTACCTTCAATAGCACCAGCACCTACAACAGTGTGAATTTCATCAATGACCAAAATAATATTACCATTGGCACGGACTTCATCCATTATTTTTTTCAACCGTTCCTCAAATTCTCCTCTGAACCTAGTACCAGCGATCAGAGAACCAATATTTAGACTAACCACCTGTTTATTTTCCAGGATATCAGGAACATCTTGATTAACGATTCGTTGAGCTAACCCCTCAGCCAGAGCTGTTTTTCCTACTCCAGGTTCACCAATAAGAACAGGATTATTTTTTGTTCTACGACCTAAGACTTGAATCATCCGTTCAATTTCAACTTGTCGGCCTACTATTGGATCGATTTTACCCTCTGCTGCTAACTTTGTTAAATCTGTACCAAATTCTTCTAGAGTAACGGCTTTCTTACCATTGGGGTTAGACCCTCCGGAAGACACTGCAGCAACTTCTCCGAGAGAGCGAATTACTTGAGTCCGAACTTTGCCTCTGTCAACTCCCAAGTTGTCCAAAACTTTAGCAGCTACTCCTTCAGAATCTTGTAGTAATCCGAGTAGCAAATGTTCTGTGCCAATATAGTTATGGTCTAATTTCCTCGCTTCTTCTAGAGAAATTTCTAACATCCTTTTTACCCTAGGAGTAAAAGGAATTTCTGCTGGAGTGAACCCAGAACCACGGCCAATTATTTTTTCTACTTCGTTCCGAGCATCTTTGAGATTTACACCATGTTCCTTGAGAACTTTAGATGCAATACCTGTACCTTCACCAATTAAACCCAGGAGAATTTGCTCTGTGCCCACAAAGTTATGTCCTAAGCGACGGGCCTCTTCCTGAGCTAACATGATTACCTTGATTGATTGTTCTGTAAAACGTTCAAACATTCTTACTTCCTCTTATTATTTGTTTATAGTCACAGGGGAGATTTCTCCCTTATCGTAATGTTTTTCACTAATTACTGACCATTCAGTGGCCATAAACAGGAACAAATGTAAATTTTTATTTACTTATCGTAACTTAAATGTAGCGTTGTGAAAGTAAAAGTGCCTAGTGAGGAGAGCCGTAACCGAGAATATAAGTAATTTCTATATAATAACTTGTTGTAAAAAATTTGAACAGGAGACCTTTTTGCCAGACAAAGCAAAAATGTCTGATATTTACTGTATTTTAATTTACTATTTTCTGGGAAAAGTTGCAAGGCTTTCTGGAGTATTTGCCACAATTGATAGGTTATACCATTTAGAAAAAATATTGTTACAAATATTATCGGTTATGAAGCAGGAAGACCAAAGTTGGAAGCAGAAATAAATATGGAAAAAAAGCTAAATACATAGATATATGTAGCTGCTCCCATTCTAGAAGCATATTCTAGAGAGAAATTGATAGGTTTCCTTTTTGTAGCATTATTTGATTGAAATCGTACGATTGGTTCTAAGAGGTTGAGTAATTTTTTTTAGGAGCTAAGTCCTTAGTAGTAGCGCGTCTAAACTAAAATTCTGGGTTAAAAAAACCTAACCCCGAACGCCACAACTATCCCCCCTGCCTCCCTTTGAAAGCTATGCTTTATAAACATCTTTCTTAACATAAAACTTAGACATTAGAAATCTGGTGAAAAATATATAGACTTTTTGTCAAGGTAGGGAACAGGGAACACTTAACTGGGAACAGGGAAGAGATTTGCAGTAAAAATGCACATAAAATGATTTTGTCAGGAAATTTTACAACTTTAGCTTATAGTAAATAAATGGCAAGTTTATTTTCTGGAGATGTCTATTAGAAAAAGGTTATATTTTTTACCATTCAATGGATATTTCGGAAGAGTAAACGTATTTAATTAGAGGCTAAACTCTTTCCACCTTCCCATCTCCCCATCCCCCCATCTCCCTATCAGAAAAGAATTTTAGGAGTTCCTTATAAGGGATAGCTTTGAAAGGGGGGGGAATTTTTCTCCTCTCTCCTTGGAGGAGAGGGGTTGGGGGAGAAGTCTGAAGGTTTTACCTACATTTTTAAGCCAGACGTGCTAGATAGATGTAGAAGAAAATTAGGTAGAACATCAGCAGTTTACAATTACCCTAACCCACTACTTAAACATCATCCCTAAATTGCTATATAATAATTTCAATTTTATCCACTGTTTGAATCAGGAGCAGTTATTATGTCTAATATCCGAGAAGAAATGCCAGTATTAGTCCGCCATGAAGGAGATTGGAAAGGAACATATACAATAGTAGATAATGAGGGAAATATTATTGATAAACATACTTCCCATTTAACTTGTCAATTTCCAGAAAATGCAGAATATCCATATTTTCAAACTAATCGTTATGAGTGGGCGGATGGTAAAAAAGAAGAATATCAATTTCCAGGAATATATCGGGATAAAAAGATTTGGTTTGATACAGAAAGATTGGATGGTTATGCTTGGGAAATAGATAATTCAACAATTATTTTGTGGATTACTTATAAAGGAATGGCAGATTTTTATATCTATGAAATGATTAATATTAGTCCTGATAATAATCATCGCGCCAGAACTTGGCATTGGTTTCAGAACGATAAAATTGTCAAAAGAACAATTATTAAAGAAGAAAGAGTTAGTTAAATAAAAAAACGAATATTTTGTGGATTACTTATAAAGGAATGGCAGATTTTTATATCTATGAAATGATTAATATTAGTCCTGATAATAATCATCGCGCCAGAACTTGGCATTGGTTTCAGAACGATAAAATTATCAAAAGAACAATTATTAAAGAAGAAAGAATTAGTTAAATAAAAAAACGAAATTTGCCTAGCTAGGAAAATAAGAGTTTAATCATTTTTTTGGTTATTAACCAACTTAAATTATCTGGAATATTATGTGCCCCCTCCAGGGAAGCTACACTTTCAGAAAAAAATTTATAATTCTGCTCGTAGTTGCGCTTTAGTGCCTCAGTATATCTAGTCTCTAGTTGCAAAAATTAGTAATATTATTTTTGAGTTGACTTCCTTTGAATTTAGGCAAATTTAGGCTTTTTTCATTCGTCTAATAAATATATTAACTTATACAAGTAGACACTAGGTGCGCTAAAGCGCAACTACAAACAAAGAGTTTTTTGATAGCTAATTATTCAAACATAATATTAATAAGTAGATAGAGCCGAATAAATAAGTAGGTAGGTGAAAAAATTTACAAGTACGTCCGCAGCGACTGAAGCGGAGCGGAACTCCGTTCCAGTCGTAATTAAAAACTGCAATTTATATTAAATCCGGTTGTAAAATTACTCCAAATAGAAACCAGGTTTCTTGGGGGTAAAATTATTCCTACTATATCTTCAGGAGAAACCCGGTTTCTTAACAAGCAGTAACTAATTACCCAGACTTAATATTAATTATAGCTAGTGTCTAGTTGCAAAAATTAGTAATATTATTTTTGAGTTGACTTCCTTTGAATTTGAGCAAATTTAGGATTTTTTCATTCGTCTAATAAATATATTAACTTATACAATTAGACACTAGTTACTTAAAACAGTTTAAAATAACATACGAAAAATGAAGGCAATTCGCATACATGAATACTCAGGTATCTCTGGTATTCAAGTAGTAGAAGAAAAAGAAATTTTAGCACCTACTTCCGATGAAGTTAGACTGGTTGTAAAAGCTGCCGGAATTAATAACTCAGACCTGCAAATGACCTACGGAAAATATAAAAGACCAGACGACGGCGCATTGCCTCAAATTCTTGGTCAAGAAGCAGCAGGTGTGGTTGATGCTGTGGGGGAAAAGGTGGAGGAGTTTTCACCAGGAATGCGGGTAGTGGGTCACGTTCGAGGAGCTTTTACAGAAATGGCGATCGCTCCTGCTACAGAATTATTAGCTATTCCGGACGATATATCGTTTGAGGTGGCAGCTAGTTTACCTATTAACTATTTGACAGCTATTGTAGCTCTCATCCATCGGGCAAAAGTTCGGATAGGAGAATGGGTGCTAGTCCATCCTGGTAGTGGTGGTGTGGGGACTGCAGCAGTACAATTAGCTAAGTTATTGGGAGCAAAGGTTATTGCTACTGCTGGTAATGCAGCTAAGGTGGAATATCTGATAAAATTGGGTGCTGACTATGGGATTAACTATAGCAGTCAAAATCTAGTTTCTGAAGTAGGCAAGATTACGGAAAATCTAGGGGTACAGGTGGCACTTGATGGGGGTGGTAAGGTGACATTTGCTGACTGTTTAGGAGCGATCGCTAATAATGGTCGTATTGCTTGCTATGGTACGACGACTGGTTTGGATGCGGCCTTGCCAATGGGAAAATTACTAGGGCGCAATATTGCAGTTTATGGTATTGCTCTTTGGTATAACAGTTATTATCAGGCAAGTTGGCAAACTCTTAAAGATGTAATTATGCCAGCATTTGTACAGGGAAAATTACAGTCAACTATTGAGCAAGTAGTCGGTCTGGAGGGAGTATCAGCAGCGTTGACGAGAATAGAGCAGCGTAGTTTGATGGGAAAAATTGTTGTGGTTCCTTAAAATTAACGGTGTTTGTCAAGGAAATATAAATAAGGAGATAGGAAACACTTAACTGGGAACAGGGAATAGGGACTAAGGAATCAAGACAACTATTTGTTACCCCGTTAGTTTTTCAGTTCTACATCTTGATCATTTTGCTAAGTGCTCATCTTGTTGGTAGTTTTCAGGTTTGAGATGAAGACGAAATTGACTTAACAAACTATAGACTAAAGGAGATAAAAGAATCCCCATCGCTATAACAAAAACCAAACCACTAAAGAGTGCATAGAGAGAAGCAAATACTTTTGCGCTAGTAGTTGAGAGGGGACTAATTGGTCCCATACCACTAAGAATCATCGAAGCTTCTACTAGAGAATCTATCCAACTCAAACCCGCTGCCCAATGATAGCCGATAATGCCCATCATAAGTCCTAGAGAGATAAAAACAGCAGACATACCCAGATAACCAAGAAACTTCCACAGAAAGAGGAAAATTGACCTGGTTCGCTCTGATGAAGTCCAAGTTTTCGGTTCTTGAATAAGACTTAAACTAGAGGAACGGATGAGAAATATTATAATTACTAAAATTAATAGTCCATATACAAGCATATTTCTAAAATCCACTTCACGATTATCTTATATATAGGGCTAAAACTAGAGAAACTACTGTAAGCGTGCAAACCAATTTTGTCATCCTTTTATGATAGAGTTCTTAAATTTTTGCCTGAAGATAACTATTTCTGGGGCTAAAACCGGACTCAAAACAAAAACTTGATTATAATTAATTATCTGAACAGTTAAAGGATTTTATCAATGCCAAAACGTGAAGTAATTATTCCCCAAGGAATGGAAATTATATATGAAAAATATCACTATTGTCCTGGAGTTAAAATAGGAAATACATTATATATTTCAGGACAGGTGGGAAGGGATGAAAATTTACAGGTTGTGCAAGGGGTAGAAGAACAATTTATCCAGGCGTTTGAGAATGTTAAAAAAGTTTTGGTGGCTGCTGGAGGTACTTTTGATAATGTTGTAGAAATGGTAACTTATTATGTGACTGGTGCTAATGTAGGGGAATTTTCAGAGTCTCAACAACCGTTTACTATTCCCCATTTAGCATTATTTATGAAGGTAAAAGATCGTTATTTTACTAAAGAATTTCCCACTTGGACTGGAGTAGGAATTACTTCTTTGTCTACTCCAGGATTAATTGTTGAGATTAAGTGTACCGCAGTTGTTGATGATTAGTCTATAATTTCACAATTACTTTACCTTTATTTTTCCCACTAAGTTGATATTCAACAGCTTCGACAATAGAATCTAATCCTCTAAATTCTGTAGGATCGATCGCTACTTTAAGTTGTTTAGTTTGAAACAAATTAAAGAGGCGATCGCAAGCTTCTGTTTGATATTCTCGATAACAAGGCATAAGAAATGCTCTAACTGAGGCAGCTTTCCAAAAGAGTTTATGATAAATTCGAGGTTGATTAATTTGTTCTAAATTATCGCTATATTCGGAGATAAAACCAACTACAACTAAACGCCCCCTCATAGCTAAATTATCAACGCAAGTATCAAACATTTTTCCTCCAACACATTCAAATACTAAATTAATACCTTGGAGGTATTCTTGTTTGAGAACTTGATTAACATTTTCCTGACGATAATTAATAACTCTATCGCAACCTAATTGTTGTAATAATTCTACCTTTTTTGGAGAACCACAGGTACCAATAACATGATTTCCTGCTAGTTTAGCTAATTGTACGGCAATATGTCCTGTTCCTCCAGCAGCAGCAGTGACTAAAACTACTTCTTGACTCGTCATTTCTCCTACTTGTTCTAAAGCTACTAAAGCGGATACTCCCGTAGGCATTAATGTAACAATTTCTGGGGAAACTTCCGGAACTTTAATTACCTCATCTAAACTAACAGTTTGATACTCTCGATATGCCCCTCCTTTAGTAAAAGTTAAAACCCCATCTCCAATCTGAAATTGTTTAATATTATCTCCAATAGCTACCACATTTCCTACTACTTCTACACCCATATCAATCGGTAGTTTTGGATTAAAATAGGGAATTTTTCCTTGAGATAATAAAGTATCAAATCCGGCATTAATCCCTGCGAATTTATTTTTAATTAGAATTTCGTTGCCTTGAGGTTGTTGTAGTTCAGTTTCTACAATTTCCACAGCAGAACGAAAATCAGAGTTAAGGTTTTTAATAACAAGCTTGCGATAAGTTTTCGGTATCATTACCTTAGAAAGTCTTTAACAGCTTCAGCAACTTTTTCAGGAATTTGATTCATCATACAAATAGTTCCTTCTGGAAATTCTACCACTTTAGCGTGGGGAATTGCTTGAGAAAGAAAATTATGGTCTTCCATTTTTGCCAACCCTAATCTTTCAAATTCCTGCATATCATCTATTCCAAAAATAATTAGAGTTTGACATTTAATTTGCTTAAATTTTTATTCTACTTCTAAACAATAATTTACTACTGCCCAAACAGCATATAAAGGATCATCAAAACATTTTAGATCGTCTTTTATAATTCTTGTTTTACCTCCAGAGCAACATCATAATTAGAATGATATCCCTGGACTAAGATTAAAGCCATCTTGAGCAAATTCTACGAGAAATGCTTAATTATTTTCCAGAATTTCAGCCAGTGATTAAAGCAACTTTCATAGGTTTAAAATAGTTAAATTTTAAGTTCAGAGATTAGTTTATTTATTCCAATCCCAAGGATAATATTGCTGTAATGGGGGTTCCCAAGCATGGTAAGAAAGATGAGGATTTCCTCCTCTGACAAAGGCAAAATATCCAGTTTCTGTATAAGCTGGTGCGTGTGAAATCAATGGAGGACGCCAAAAATAGCAACCTGGAGTCATGTGACCTGCTTGTGTAGTTAGACTACCTTGAAGAACAAATTCCTCTTCAGGAATAGGATGATATTCTGCAAAAGGTTCCAAAAACTGCGGTAAACACCCCAAAAGCCAAGTGCTTCTTCCTCCCTGTAATCCTTTGCGTAAAGTTTTTCTCATAGCTCCTGGAGGAAACCCAGGAGTGATAGTAGCAGACCAAGGAATAAGTTGTGAACTGTAGGAGGGAATATATAATTCTCTTTTTGCTCCTGGTAAATCATCTAATGATTGTGTAAAGCAGACCTGACGTTCAGGCATCCACAAAGCTTTAGTGTCTTTTTTAACGCTCCATTTCTCAATACAAACACCTTCTGGAATAAACCCATAAGTATACGGTCCGAGCCGAAGTTGTCCAATTTGGATTTCTCCACTAAGAACAAATATTTCCACATCACAGTTGAAATAACCCGAACTCATATGCCAATCTTGGGTCCATTCAACTAATTCGGTAGACCCACCAGTTTCATAATCAAAACTTAAAATTCGTGTCAGTCCATCTTCTAGAAAACCATCTACGAACCATTTTTTCTCGTTGACATCTGAAGATTGAATAAATTCAATATGATCTCTTGCCATAATATTTTTTCCTTGCACTTATTTATCTAGAAATTTTATTATTATCTCGGATATTTCTTTAAACATTTGATTCATCATACAAATGTTACCTTCTTCCAGTTCAACTACCTCAGTATTAGGAATTAATTGAGTAGCTATCAATCTATCTTCTGCCTTTGCTAAACCTAAATTTTCAAATTGTTTGACATCTTCAAGTCCCCATAAAAGTAAGGTAGGACATTGAATCAAACTCAAGCTTTCTTTAAAATTTAAACAGTAATTTGCTACAGCATAAACAGCATACATTGGATAACCAAAACATTTTAAATCGTCCAATACCCAACGGTGATTTAATTCAGGAGTTCCTACATAGTTAGAACGAGCTAACCACCTTGCTATTAGGTGAGAACCATCTTCCTGAATTTGATAACCTTTGGAATATATTTCTAAGAGCTTTTTCTTTCCTTGTTCGCCGAAATTAGGAAAATTACATAATATCAATTTATTAAGTCGCTCAGAATAAGCAGATGCAACTTCTCCAGCAACAAAAGCTCCTGTATGATTACCTAGAATACTTGCTTTTTTGATATTTAATGTATCTAGAAGTTGGATAACATTTTTGGCATAGTCTTCAATTGAGTACATTCTTGGAGGTTTGTCAGAATCACCAAAACCCAAAAAGTCCATAGCAATTACTTGTTTTTTTTGAGCTAAAATACTCATTAATTCTTTATATTCATCACTACTTCTTGGTTGTTGATGCAGCAAAATTAGTGGTTCACCTTCTCCTCCTATTCGATAATGTATTTGCCCGTCTTCTGTATCTAAAAATGCTCTCTTTATTTTCATAATATTTAATTTCTCCTCATCTATTTTTTCTCTAAAAAATAAACAATAACTAATGGTAATCATTGTCAATTTTCTGGTACTCTTTGCATTAAATCTGCAAAACTATAAGGACATTTATCGGGAAGCTCTAACTTATATTCACTTAAGACTAATCTTTTGGCTCTTTCGTATTCCTTATCTATATCTACCTTGTTTAAAAGAGTTTTAGTTAGTCTTCTTTCAATTTCATCTTGAAAGTTGTTAATTTCAGTTTGACAGTGGTTTCGACGATAAATATCGGAGTAATAGTCTAGTTTAAGCTTGTGTTCAATTAACCTTTTTACAAAACTACTGACGGCATGAATTTGTTCTTTTCCCAAGTCTTCTATCTCTTCTTTTAAGTTATTCCAATCAAGAGCTTTTATATCACGATCATTTAATGCTTGAGTTTGTTTAATAGTCCACTCCACAAAGTCAGTTTCATAGAGATTAGTCATTTTAGTTGTCTCATAGGTTTGTGTCATTTTGTCAATAGAATTCATCAGTTAAACTCCTCATAGATTACTTTTTTCTTTAACTAGCTGTCAGCTAAAAATTCAAAGGTAACAGTCCTCCATTATATATATTTAAAAAAGCAAGTGGTATGTGTTAATAGATGTTTTAATCCCCCATTATACACCTTTAGAAGCTGATAGCTATTAACACAGTTCCTCCGCAGGAGGCTAGCTGAATGCTGAGTGCTAATTCAATTATTATCTAAAAAATCAACAACAACTGTAGATATTTCTTCAGCTATTTGGTTAATCATCCAGAGATTTCCCCCTTCAATTTCAACAGCTTGACTATGAGGAATTGCTTCAGATAACCAACCTTGATTTTCTACCTTTACTAAGTCATATTTGTCTAAAGGTTCTAAGGCTTTAGTACCATTACAAACTAAGGTCGGACATTGAATAAGTTTAAACCTTTCTGGAGCAGAAAGACAATATTTACCCAGTGCAATCCCAGGATATATAGTTCCTCCAAAAGCTTTTAAATCATCCAAAACACAACGGTGATTTAATTCTCCTTTTCCCACATAATTAATCCTCGCCAACCATCTTTCCATCAGATGGGAACCATCTTCTTTAATCGTAAATCCTTGAGTATATCTTTGAGTAATTTTTTCAGCTTCTTCTGCATCAAAACCATGAGTATTACAAAGGATTAATTTATCTACGCGATCGCTATAAAATACAGCTACTTCTCCAGCAATATAACCCCCTGTTAAATTACCCAAAATACTACATTTTTGAATCCCCAATTCATCTAATAATAAAATGACAGTTTTAGCATAGTCAGCTATAGAATATTCCCTAGGAGGTTTATCGGAATCTCCTAACCCCATTAAGTCCATAGCAATAAGACGATATTTAGGATCTAAAATTGCCATTAACTCTTTAAATTCGTCGCTACTTCGAGGAGTCATGGGAAGTAAAACCAGAGGTTCTCCTTCTCCTCCAATGCGGTAAAAAATTTGTCCGTCTTCTGTATCTAAAAAAGCTTTTTTAATCGGTTGATTCATTTTTGTTTAAGTTCAGTCATTTTAAGAAGCCATAACAATTTTAGTGGCTAAAATTTTTTGGTTACTGCTTCAGTCTATTTAATAGATAACTGGAATATAATATAGCAGTTTTCACCCTGGCGAGGCACATCAACGATTCCCCTAAATCCCCCTTTTTAAGAGGGACTTTTAGTTCCACCCTTGAAAAAGGAGGGTTAGGGGGGAGCTCCAGTAGTGTGCCTCACGCTTACTGAGAAATGCTATAGCAATTAAATTTACCAATAATTATATATGGCCACCAGATTAATTGAATTAGAAGACGGAATTTTAGTTGAAGCGGAAGTCCCAGAGAATGAAGCCCAGCCTATTTCTACTAATGTTATAAAAGAAGTTAAATCTAGTTTTGCTAAAGTTAAACCTATATTAATTAGTATTAGTCGCCCTATTGCTGAAGCTTGGCAAGAAATTAATAAAGATATGGAAATTCAACAAGCTGAGGTGGAAGTGGGTTTTAATTTTGAGGGGGAAGGTAATCTATATATTACTAAAGCAAAGGCTGGTACGAATTTAAAAGTTAAGTTAGTTCTGAAACCTAAAAAGTTAGATAATGAGTAACTTAGAAGAATCTATTGTTTTAATTACCAGTGCTAGTGACAACTCTCGCAAAGCAGATGTTATTGGTACTGGATTTGCTTTTTATCAAGAGAATAATTATACTTATTTCCTAACCTGTGCTCATGTTGTTGAGGATGTGGGTGGTGAGGAAAATGTATTGGTAAATAATATTCGGGCAAAAGTTTTAGCAATAGGAGATGTCAAGGGTTTTGATTTAGCAGTTTTGAGAGTTGAAAAGCTGAATGTTCCACTTTTGCAGCTAATAAGTTTATCTGAAGCCAAAAATCGAATGTTTCGGACAGCAGGTCATTATCTCTATGGCGAGGAGAAAAAAATCTTGCTGGAAACTGTTGATGGAACTTTGGGGAAAAAGCGTTTTGCTCGTCAAAATGATGAGAAGGTGGCAGCTTGGAAGTTGTTAATATAAACAAAGCTTGAGTTCCTTCACGAGTGTAGTGATAATCTTCCTTGGCATCTTGACCTGGTT
>NZ_JBNHEP010000015.1:0-8433 GCF_050015995.1 Dapis brunnea BLCC-M229
GTCCAAAAGTTAGAGATAATTATGGATTTATAGTCAAATATTTAGGAGATGGAATAATGGCTGTATTTCCTCATGGAGCAGATGATGCAGTCAAAGCTGGTATTGGTAAAATTAAAAAAGTTGGAGAATATAATATTAAGAGAGATAACCAAAGTTATAAACCAATAAAAGTGGGAATTGGAATTCATTTTGGCAAAATGATGGTAGGTATGGTAGGAGAAAAAGCCAGAATGGAAGGTGATGCTTTGTCAGATAATGTAAACTTAGCTTCTCGTTTAGAAGGACTAACAAAATTTTATGGAGTTTCTATCATAATTAGTGAAGCAGTATTTAATAATTTAGTAGATTCAAATCAATATCAAATTAGATTTTTAGATCGGGTCCTAGTTAAAGGGCGAAATCATCCTATTAAAATTTATGAAGTTATGGATGGAGATCCAGAATATTTGCTAAAGTTAAAAAAACAAGTTCAACCAGATTTTGAACAAGGAGTATTATATTATCAACAGCAAGAATTTGCCATGGCAAAGGAATATTTCCAAAAAGTATTAACAGTCAATTCACAGGATAAAACTACAGAAATTTATCTAGAACGAGTGAATAATTTTTTATCAGAAGGTGTACCTAATAACTGGCAAGGAGTTACAAGCTGGAATCAAAAATAAAAAGAGGGAATATTCAATAATTAATAATTCACAATTAATAATTAATAATTACCTCTTCTTATAAAGAAAAGAATTGACTAAAAGGAATTTTTTTCTCCATGAATGGAGAGGCTTTATACCTTAATTTTTCGGTAATTGATAGTTTTATGGATAAGGATTGATTTTATTTTTGATTATTGGAAATGTCTAATAGCTGATAGCTAAGACCTAATACCTGTTTGCGCAGCATTCCGCAGGAAATGCTTACAATAATAGTAAACTTGGGCAAATTTTAATATAGCTATATATAGCTAAGAAAGAATTGGTTAGGACATATACTAATAATGAATCTTAGAGAGCGAAAATGTTTTTCCAACTGTTGCCTGTTTCCTGCTATATAATTGAAGTTTAAGTAGAAAGAAATAAGCCGCCACTATGCCAAAGTCACCACTTAATCCCCTTTTTTGTAAACTTTCACCAAAACTTCCCCTGCGAGCTATAGTCATTGTCCCATTTGTATTGCAAATCATCTCAGCAGTATGGTTAGTGGGATATCTGTCATTTACAAATGGTAAGCGTGCAGTCAACGACTTAGCGAATCAATTACAAAAGGAAATTACAGTCCGTATTCAGCAGAAACTGGATATTTATTTAGAGACTCCCCATTTAGTGAATCAACTAAATGTCAATGCTATTCGTCTTAATCAACTTAATATTCAAGCAACTAATGATCTCGAACGTCATTTATGGAATCAGATTCAGTCTTTTGATTCTATTGGTGTGATTGGGATTACATCTACATCAGGAACTATGGTTGCAGTTAGTCGCCAGGATAATAACGCATTGAATATCATTGTTACAGATCAATCTACAAATGGAGAACTGCAGAAATATGCTACCGACAGTCAAGGGGGACGAACCAAGCGCACAAACGTAATTTCCCAATATGACTTCCGTCTACGACCATGGTATCAAGATGGCATCACCGCAGGTCAAGCAGCTTGGGGTAAGATATTTACATCCCTAATTGATGAAAAAGTAAAAATGATGGCGACTCAACCTATAATTGATAATGATGGTAATGTCATCGCCTTAGTCAATGCTACTCTAACCTTTTCTCAAGTGCATGAATTTTTACAGAAGTTGAAGATTAGTAAGTCAGGGGAAGCTTTCATTTTAAACCGTTCTGGAGAACTAATAGCTAGTTCAGCTACAACCGATCCTTTTATTAATAACAATAATGACTCAAAACTGATAGACGCTTTAGATAGTAAAGATCCTTTAATTCGTTTAGCAAGTAAACATCTCACAGACAGGTTTGGGGATCTCAATCAAATTCAGAATACTTCATTACTGAACTTTGATATAGATGGTAAACAACAATTTTTACAAGTCGTACCTTTTAGCGATAAATATGGTTTAGATTGGTTGATTTTGGTAGTAGTTCCCCAAGCAGATTTTATGGGGCGTATTTATGCCAATACTCGGATTACTGTTGCCTTATGTTTGATGGCATTAATACTAGCAATTGTTTTGGGTTTACTAAATTGTGAATTGATTATTAGACCAGTTAGGCGTTTGAAGCAAGCAGCAACTTCTTTATCTATTGGAAACTGGGAACAAAAAGTCAAAGAAGTTCCCATTGATGAATTGGCAATATTGGCTCAATCATTTAATCAAATGACAGAGCAGTTACAAAAATCATTTGTTGAATTGGAGAGGAAAAATACTGCTTTACAGGAGGCAGATAAATTCAAAGATGAGTTTATGAAAAATATTTCCCATGAACTAAGAACTCCACTTAATAGTATTATTTGTTCTCTAAAATTAGTCCTGGATAACTTTTGTGATAGCCCAGAAGAAGAAACTGAATTATTACAGCAAGCTGATAAGTCTGCTATTCATTTGCTGGATTTAATTGATGAACTTTTGGATTTGGTACAAATTAAAGAAGGCAAACTTATAATTGAGAAAAAGTTAGTAAATTTGTCGGAATGCTTAAGTGAAATAATCGATTCTCAACAACCTCTAATCCAACACAAAAATCTGCAACTATACAAACCTAATATGTCTAAATCAATATTTGTAGAAGCCGATCCAACAAAGCTAAAGCAAATATTTTTAAATGTTATTGATAATGCAATTAAGTTTACTGAGACTGGCAGTATTACTGTTAATGTTCAGATTAAACCAGGTGTGAATACTTATGATATCGATCAAATTCCGATTGCAGTAGTAACTATTAAAGATACAGGAATTGGAGTTGAACCGAGTAAACAACATCAATTATTTCAATCTTTTGTCATGCTAGATGGTTCCACTACTCGTGCTTATAGTGGTTGTGGTTTAGGATTAGCAATTTCTCGTAGTTTGATGGAATTGATGGGTGGTAATATTACTCTAGAAAGTGCTGGTAAAAATCAAGGTACAACAGTTTCTCTATCTTTACCTGTTGCTCTCCAAACTTCTGATTATGGTGAAAATTTGACCACTTTAATTTAATTTTAGAGCGTTGCATAATCTAGGTATGAATTATAAATATTCACCCCTGAAACTACTTGTTTCCTAGGCATTTTATGACAATCTTTCCCTACTCCCTAATTTCACGCATCATCAGCTATTGTCCATTTAATTTGTATATGATGATATTTGAGACATCAGGCTCAACCTTTCTTATATTTTAACTTTTAACTTTTGACTTTTGACTTGCTGTTGTGCATTAAAAATGCACAACAGCTTGCCCACGCTTCATTCAATAATTAATAATTAATAATTAATAATTAATTATTAATTATTACCCCTCCTTGAAAAGAAGAGGATTGACTAATCATGAAAATTTTTATTTATTATCCCCTTAAAAGGGGAGGCTTTAAACCAAAATTTTTCGGTAACGCCAATTTTAGGTATAATACCAATTTGAAAAAAGAATGTTACGAATAGTAATACCATGTCCGCTTGAATAGTTATAATTACAGCTCGTAGTAGGGCTTTAGCCCTAAGATAGATATTTCACGGGCTATAGCCCTACTACAAACAAAAACTTTTTTTATGACTAATTATCCGGACATGATATAAGGGCAATAAAAATATTTTTTAGAAGATGTTCATTTGACAAAAAAGATAATTTCCGATCTAAAACATGGTATTAAAGGCATTCATTCTGACTCCTGACTCACACAAAAACCCCCTAGTCATTTGTAGCAAACATTTATCAAAATGGTATAACTTAATCAAACTATAAAAGATTGATAATTGCTATTTGATCGTAACTAATTGTATACTGATCTGGCACAATTCAAAACTAGGGTGATAATATGCAATCAAATTCTGATAATTTCCCAGAAAAAGACTCAGGAGATACTATACCTTATTATACCACAGCCAAAGCCGATTTATCACTTTTATTACACAATATATCAATTGCTGCCTTGGTCGGAATAATAGCTTTTACAGCAGTAAGCTCTTTGATTATTGCTGCTAGTAAAAATTCGCTTAATGAGATGGAAAAAACAGAAATAGAATAGATTTATGCTACTATTTAGTTGCTTTTAACTGTATAGTAAAAAGGCGAAAAAACTACAATAAATTTATATTAAATTCCGAGTTTTATGTCAATTATATACTAAAAATAAACATGAAAAAATTCCTCAAAACTATCAAAAATCTTGTTCTTCCTGAACAAGATGAATTTTTCCTCAAATTTATTGAAGCCATGGAAATCATAGTTTCTAAAGTTCTAACTTTATCTATGATTGCTGTGATTCTTTTTGCTGTATTTGATCTGGTAGTTTTTATATCTGAAAAACTTTTCTTGACACCCCATCCTCTTTTTAAAGATACTTTATTTGAAATATTTGGACTATTCTTAAATATTTTAATTGCTCTGGAACTTTTAGAAAATATTACAGCCTACCTCCATAAACACGTCTTTAGTCTAGAGCTAGTAATCGTTACTTCCTTAATTGCTGTAGCCCGAAAAATTATTATTTATGATCTGGATAAAAAAGGAGGAGAAGCCTTAGCCGGATTAGCATTTGCTATTTTTGCTCTATCCATTAGTTATTGGATTATTAGCTCACGAAAAAAGCCTCCATTCAATCATTAAATATGATATCCGGTTTAATATTTTTGGCATTGCTGAATTAAGGTATGAAATTCAATAATTAATAATTAACAATTAATAATTAATAATTACCTCTTCTGATAACAGATAGGATTGGCTAAAAGGAATTTTTTTTCTTTTCTTGGTCGATTAGATATGGCGTTTAACTGCGCGACATGAAAAGCGGAGTGGCTCTGCATTTTTCGGGAAACCTCCCCATCCCATCCTACTCCAAGCTCCGAAGATCGACCGCTGTCTTGGTCGATTGGATATGGCGAGGAGACCTCGCCATCCCATCCTAACGGACTGCTCCGCAAACGACCGCTTTTTCTCCATGAATGGAGAGGCTTTATACCTTAATTTTTCGGTAAGTTTATAGGTAATAGGGAACAGGGAACGCTTAACAGTTTATTAACAAGTAGTTCAAACAATCCAAAAGGATGAGAATTGCTATATCTCAGAGTTATCTAACTAAAAAATCAAAAAAATATGAGTGACAATTATTTTGAATTTGAGCAAGACTTTGTAGCATCCCTACGGTGCATTCCTATGATAGTACGCTATAAATTAGATACCTGTGGAGTTAAATTAAAATTATCCCACTGGCATCAATTTAATCATGCAATTCGTCAAGAGTTGGTAGATAAACCTTGCAATAAATCAGAGGAAATTCAAAGTTATCGAACATGGCTACATCAGTTAGTAATTGAGCAGACAAATACCTCTGCTAAAGATTTACCTGTTGAAGAAAATCCACCTTGGATGGATGAGACAAAAATTCCAGAAACAGTTCAGGAAAAAGCTCAAGAAATAGGTATTAAAATTAAGTTAGAGCAATGGAAAAATCTGACTCCACTACAAAGGTTTGTTCTGATTAAACTTAGTCGTCCTAGCCATGAAAATAAAAATTTTTTACCTGCTGTTGAGGAATTTAAACTGATTTGAAGGACGAAAGCATGACACTTATTTTCACCGAAAAATAAAGGTTTAAAGCCTCTCCTTTCAACGAGAAAAAAGCGGTCGTTTGCGGAGCAGTCCGTTAGGATGGGATGGCGAGGTCTCCTCGCCATATCCAATCGACCAAGAGAAGAAAAAAAAATTTCCTTTTTAACCAATCCTATCTGTTATAAGAAGAGGTAATTATTAATTATTAATTATTAATTATTGAAACGGATGTACGGATACATGAAAGGTAAGCATTCAGCTATCAACTATTACTTTTGCTGTAGATAAAGGCTTTATTATAAAGCTCCGACCTAGGAGACTAACTGATAACTCAATACGGTTCAGATAAGACCAAAAATCATAATGTATGGAACCATTAGAGTAGCTCTTCAGATTACATAAGTGCAAACAAAATCCTTAACTGAACCGTATTGACTGATAACTGTTAACGCAGTTCCTCCGGAGGAGGCTAACTGATAACTGACTTCACAGGTCAATTAAGCCTTCAGGGGGAGTAATTTCAATGATATTTTTTTCAAAATTAACTATAGGAACAATTTCTTTGACAAACGGAATTAAAATATTTTTGGATTGGGGAGATTGAGGTTTTTGCTGATGTTTTTTCCGCCGACTTCTGCCACTTTCTTGTGGTAAATTATCTCCCATAGGAACTTCAGAAATAACAGGACTATCTGTAGATATTTTTTCTACTTCTAACAAATCATTGCCGGCGGAAATCATACTCACAACCTTGCCAATAGTTTCCCCATTTAACTGATTAATAACTGTTAAACCAATTAAGTCTGGTACATAAAACTCATCTTCTTCTAGTTGGGGGCGATCGCCTTTTTCAATCAATAACTGACTATTTCGTAAAGCTTCAGCTTGTTCGCGATTTTCAATTCCTGCCAACTCTATCACATACAACCCCTTACTAGAAAGATAACGACCACCTAATAATTCAATAGACTGGGGTTCTACTTGACCTGGTGATAATAACCACCTTTTTCCAGGTTCTAGGAATCTTTCTGGGAAGTCTGAGCTAGGATATACTCGCAAGTCTCCTCTCAAACCTTGAGGTGCAACAATTTTACCAATTTCAATCCATTCAGACATTCTTTGTAAGTCAAAAGTCAAAAGTGAAAAGTCAAAAGTTATAAAAATTAATTCTTTCTTTGCTGTAGAAAGAATTAGTTAGGACATAGACTAATGATGAATCTTAGACTAGGAAACGTTTTTCCAACTGTTCCCTGTTCCCTGTATCCTGTTCCCTGCTATATGAGAATTTGGCCTAAGTCTTGTGTATATTATAATTTATTTTACTCTCAATTTGGAATCTAGGTTTGATAATTAGAATTAATTCATAGATCGAAAATATTATTAGTTAATCTGAATTTTTAGCAGAAGCATGAAAATTATAAATCTGATTTTAACTCTCATACTTTCTCTTAGTGAAAGTGTCGTATATAGTCATATAAATAACAAAATTAAGCATGATTACCAACAAAAAAAATCTTTAATTATCCTGACTCAAAACCAAGAACAAATTGAAGAATTTAAACTGAGAGAAGAAATTCGCGATCGCGTCCGAGAAGAAGTAGATTATACTTTTCGTCATGCCACATCATTACTTAGTGTTTTTCTAATTGTCTTGACTTTTTTCCCTGCTTCAGCAGCAATTTGGATTTGGTTTCTTCAGGCAAAGTTGGCTAACAAAATTGATATTACAGAACAAGAAATTGATAGTTTTAAATATGACACAATATCTCAACTGAAAGAAATGGTCGGTGAGGCTCAAATTATCTTAGATGAACTGAAACAACAAAGTCACAAAGCTGACGAAAAAATTGAACTACTTCAAAAGGATACTTTGATTCAATATTCTGCTGCTCAACCTGATAATTCGGAGCCTTTAATGATGGCGAATGATTATGGGAAACAAGGAGATAAATTTTTCTTGGCAGGTCGGCTCAAAGAAGCGATTAATGCTTATAATCAAGCTTTAAAAATTTATCCAGAAATGGCAGATGTTTGGAATAATCGGGGTGTAGTTTTGACAAAATTAAAGATGTTTGATGAGGCGATTACTTCTTACGATCGAGCTTTACAAATTCGGGCTGATTATGCAGATGCTTGGAATAATCGGGGTGTTTCTTTGATAGAATTGCAGCATTATCAAGAGGCAATTAATTCTTTTGAACAAGGGATAAAGGTTAAACCTGATTATGCAGATGCTTGGAATAATCGAGGGGTCTGTTTAGCAAAAATTCAAAAATATCAAGAGGCAGTGAAGTCTTATAATCAGGCACTTGCTATTAAAAATGATTATAGTGATGCCTGGAATAATCGCGGTGTTTCTTTGATGAAATTGGGAATTTATGGAGAGGCGATCGCTTGTTTTGATAATGCTGTAAAAATCAAACCAAACTTTTTTAGTGCTTGGTATAATCAGACTCGTTGTTATAGTTTGAAAGGAGAGGTTGAAGTAGCTTTAAAAAGTTTGGAAAAGGCGATTAGTTTGAATGGTGGAAACTGTCAGGAAATGGCAAAAAATGAATCTGATTTTGAGAATATTCGGGATCATGAATTATTTCAGAAATTGATTAGTGCGTAGACTTATGTGTAGGTTGGGTTGACGTAGGAAACCCAACAGTTTTTGATGAAATTCAGGGTAATATTATGTTCGGTCCCATATTCCGCACGTCAAGTTGTAATATTAAAAGTAGTATAAAAAATGGTAGC
>NZ_JBNHEP010000016.1:0-19281 GCF_050015995.1 Dapis brunnea BLCC-M229
CGTTATAGTTTTTAGATTTTAGATTAAGTCGATAGGGTAGCCATCCCTCTGTTGCAGGTTGAGAATTAATTAAACTATTGCGTTATAGTTTTTAGATTTTAGATTAAGTCGATAGGGTAGCCATTGCCTAATACAGCACTTTCCGGTGTAATGAGCTACACCTTGTTTTAAGACAGAAGTCAGAAGTCAAAAACTAAGAAAATTGGACTGTACCTGATAGCAAAAGAAACCGCTGTATAATTTTTCTATGAAGTTAGATTTAATAAAAGGGCGTTGTTGAAACACGGTATGATTTGATAATTTGGGGTTGTTTGAACTACTTGTTAATATTAACTGTTCCCAGTTAAGTGTTCCCTGTTCCCTATTACCGATAAACTTACTTTCATACCTTAATTCAGCAATGCCAATAAAATATATAGCACTCACTATTACTGGTGCAGACATCATAGTAATAGCAACTGCTATAATTATTCAAGTATTTACCGAATAATTAATAATTAATAATAATTAATTAAATAATTAAGGTTAAAAGCCTCCCCTTTCAAGGGGAAAAAATAAATAATATTTCCTTATATTCAATTCCCGAACGGTTTTAACCAGAGGTAATTATCAATTATCCATTATCCATTATCCATTAATGAAAGTGCCTTTCCTGATAGAGCACCTCATATCACAATCAAAACTTTGTAGAGACCTTCGATGGAACGTCCCTACTGTGTTTTACCCATAAAAAAACTCTGTAATTTCTGTAGTTAGCTGCAAACTCTACTAACTGAATTAATCCATCAAAAATTGTAAAATATAGCTTGTTACTTTTGAACTGAAGTATTTGGTATCAGAGAATTTTCTGAGTAGAATTGACTCGCCCAACTTCGAGACTGACGCACCGGACCATCATCTTGATATAAAGGTGGATTATGAATATCTTTTTTATTCTCTAAAATACTAACATCTTGTTCAAAAGTTTCTAAAACATCCTGTTTTAACATCTTATTTAAAATCAAACTTAAAGGAAAAGGTAGAACTTTTTTCACACTATAAAATATGGCAATATCAAGATGCTCATTATCTATTGGTGTTCCTGTAAAAATAGTCAACAAACCTAGCTTTAATTTTCCTTCTGTCCAGTAAAAACTCACATCATAAGCAGGTCCGTAATAAATAGTAGTAACTGAGCCATCTTCTAATACTAATTTTCCTGCTGCTAAAGAAGATAAATTATATTTCTGAGACATTCTATGGGTTAAAATTGGTCCGTCAATTTGTACGCCATGACTATGAGCGCTTTTAAAAGTACGGCTGTGCAAATTATATAAGTGAGAGACATCTACACTGTTATCCATATAATCTTGAAGGGTAGTACGTACTTTCCACTGACGGACTAAACGTAGAGGAGTCCATTCTTGAGAGATTAGTTCTGGTATTTGTGGTATTTCCCAATCTGGCAGTTTTCCTTGATGGTGATGGTACATCATTATTAGACCATTCAGCTCAAGTACAGGCCAGCTCTGTATTTTCGCTTTGGGTTTGGGTTTATCTGGATAGGGAATAGCAGCGCATTGTCCATTTGTATCCCAGAGCCAACCGTGGTAAGGACATCTTAGGGTTTGGCCTTCTATTCTACCTCCATGAGCAAGATGAGCGCCTAAGTGGGGACAGTGAGCATCAAAAATATGAGGTCTGCCATCTTCTGTACGAAATAGTACAAAGTCTTTTCCGAAGTAATGAAGTGGTATGACTCCTTTGGCAGATAAATCTTCACTTCTGGCAACACGAAACCAGCTATTAGGGAGGTTTGAATACATAATTATTTTTTTTGAATATAGACAAAAATCAGCTATTAGTCTAATAGGATAGCGATCGCTTACCAACTAGAAACATTAAAAAATATAAGATTTTCTTGACAAGATAGGAAAAGCTCCACAATATGAAAATATTTCTGTTATTGCTCCTGGGAAAAATTCCTAAATGTTTGATTTTCTCTTGTTTACGAAATTACGTTGAATAAAAAATCATGTATATAGACGAGTAAACCCAGTTGATATTTATAATATCAGAATTTTTTTGAGGATGCAACGGAAAATCCTTTGACCCGCGATTTTTCGGAAGCTTGAGAAAATGAGAATGTTGGTAATTTCCCACTCAGGAGGAACAGATGGAAATATTTAATGATGGAAAATTAAGTATCCAGCAAAGCCCCAGAAAATGAAAATATTTCTGGTATGGCTCCTAGGAAAAATTCCTAAATGTTTGATTTTCTCTTGATTACGAAATTACGTTGAATAAAAAATCATGTATATAGACGAGTAAACCCAGTTAATATTTATAATATCAGAATTTTTTTGAGGATGCAACGGAAAATCCTTTGACCCGCGATTTTTTTTCAGGAGCTTTCAAAAATGAAAATATTGGTAATTTCCCACTCAGGAGGAACAGATGGAAAGATTTAATGATGGAAAAAAAGAGATAAAATAAACGCCGTGTGCAACTTTTTCTAACCGAGGAGATTTAGGGAGTTTTGAGAACCAGACTTTCCGCTAAAGCTCCATAAACGCTGATTATTCCATAGAAAGTTGCACATCGCTTCATTAATGGATAACAAAAACTATCTCTAAAATTAGAAATTACCTCTGGTTAAAATCGAAAGGATTGAATCAAGTACGGAAATCTTATCCATTATCCATTATCCATTGGTATGATACATCTGTGTCAAAATTCCAATGAGAAAACTACAGTCTTTGATATTTTGTCTATGCAAACTACAAAAGTAGAAAGAGTCAGAGGAGTTAACGACATCCTCCCAAGCACCTACCAGATCGATCGACAAATCAAAAGTACACTGAGTAGTAATTTTGAATCCTATGGCTATCGACCAATAGACGTGCCACTCATAGAATATACCGAACTCTATCTGAAAAAATCTGGTGAGGAAATTATTTCTCGTCTCTACGACTTTGTTTACCGTAACCGTCGCCTCTGTCTAAGACCAGAATTCACGGCCTCAGTTGTCCGTGCCTATTTGGACAACCTCCAAGAACTACCTCTGCCAATGCGACTTTATTATACTGGGCCAGTATTTCGTTATGAACAGCCTCAGAAAGAAAGATATCGGCAGTTTACCCAAATGGGAATAGAACTAATTGGAGCAACAGGAGCGATCGCTGATGGGGAAGTTATTTCTATGGCGTGTCAAGGTTTAGACCGTCTAGGTTTAACTGAATATCAAACATTTATTGGCCATGTTGGAGTTCTGAATAATTTTCTTGACCATCTTCAGCTAGATACTCGTCTTCGTAGTTTTTTGCTTACTCAGATGGAAACTTTCAGAACGGAAGGTAAAGAGGTTGTAGAAAATCGACTTTCTGAAATTTACCCGGCATTTAAAAAAGATAGTTCTGTTGAACAAGAAGTAGATACAAATACGACAACCAAAAAAATTACAGATATTCTCCAAAGTTTAGAAGAAAGTGAGGCACGAAGAGCAATTTTTGAGTTCCTGGAAAGTATGAATATCGGACTCACAAGCACTCGCGCACCGGAAGAAATAGTTGACCGTTTGTTAGTTAAAATTAAACATCAAGACCAAACTCAAGAACTAAATCAAGCACTAGAGTTTATGACGGAATTGAGTCAACTAAAAGGAGAGCCACTTGCGATATTTAAAGAAACCGAAAAACTCCTATCAGCTTATAGTATTGATGGTTATGGGTTGACACAATTACAAGATATTTTGAAAAGTTTAGAAGCTTTTAATATTGACAAAAATCGCATTAGTCTTGACCTGGGAATTAGTCGGGGTCTTCAATATTATACAGGTATGGTTTTTGAGATTTATAATAGTAAATTAGGGGTAGAAAGAAAGTTATGTGGTGGAGGTCGATATGATGATTTGGTTGTCAGTTTAGGAGGTAAACAAGATACTCCAGCGACTGGTTTTTCTTACGTGATGGAAGAACTTAGAAAAGAATTAGCAGAAAAACCTGATTTGAGTTTAAATAATTATCAATTTGTGGAAATTTTGATAGTTGGGATTAGTTCAGAATCTTATGGTTATTCTGTAGAAATAGCTCAAAAATTAAGACAGCTAGGTTTACGAGTAGAAACTGATGTGATAGGAAGAGATGTTGAGAGTAATATCGAGTATGCGAATCAGCAGAAGATTCCATTTGTAATTATTATCAACTCTGCCGAAAAACAAGGAAGTAAAGTGCTTTTGCAAAATCTGGATTCAGGGGAACAAAAAAATTTAGAATTGCATGAAGTAGTAAATCAAGTTAGAAATATTGAATAAGCATTCAGTGGTAACCTAGTCTCTTACAGTGGTACTTCTTTATGAGCTTTATTACCTTTAAAATGGGAATTAGCATTGGTAAATTTTCAAGAATTAAAAGTATGGGTAAAAGCTTATAAGTTAACTTTAGCAGCCAATCGAACCACATCTACATTTCTTGCTATAGAATTGTATGGATTGACAAGTAAAGGTTGCCGTTATTGTGCTTCAATTCCTATAAATATTGCAGAAGGATATGGTAGAAATGAAAATGTAGAAATATGTCGTTTTATTCAAATTGCTATGGGTTTAGCTAGTGAGCTTGAATATTATCTTTTACTTGCTCAGGACTAGAATTTAATCAAATATTCGACTGGATGAATCTCTGGTTGAAAATTTAGTAGAAGTTCAATTAATGCTTACTTCATTTATTAAAAAACTGAAAGCTAATAGCTGTTTGCAGAGCATTCTACAGGAAATGCTTACTGAACATCCTAAAATCAAATTACCAAAAAATAAGGTTTCAAGCCACCCCCCTTTAAGGGTATGAAAAAAATATTCGATTCAGTATTTCAAGTCTCCTAACTTAGGCGAAGATGGTGATAACTAATAACCAAATTTAAAGCCTCCTAATTCAGCAGGAAATACTAATAACTAATAACTGATAACTGAAATGACAAAAGATAAATTCTTAAGAATAGCCTTACCAAGTAAAGGTGCTTTAGCAAAAGGAACAATGGAGTTATTGTCAGCTTGTGGTTTGGGTGTATCTAGACCTAATGAAAGACAATATTTTGGTTCTATTCCTGCTTTACCACAAGTAAAAGTTTTATTTCAAAGAGCAGCAGATATTTTTACAAAGGTAGAAGAAGGAAGTGTTGATTTAGGAATTACAGGTTATGATGTGGTTTCTGAAGAAAGTCAATCCCATGATGATGTAATAGTAATTTGGAATAAATTAGGCTATGGTAAATGTAAATTAGTTTTAGCTGTTCCTGAGAGTTGGGTAGATGTTTCTTCTATAGAAGATTTAGCAGAGTTAACTCTCTTATTTAGAGATAAAGGAAAAAATTTGAGAATTGCTACTAAATATCATCATCTAACCCAAAAATGGCTATACGAAAAATTAATTGTACATTTTTCTTTAGTAGCAGTTCAAGGTGCAATGGAAGCGGCACCTAGTATGGGATATGCTGATATGATTGCTGATATAACTAGCACTGGTACAACTCTCAGAGAAAATCGTTTAAAACAAATTGAAGGAGGTACACTTCTTGACTCCCAAGCTTGTTTAATTGGTAATAAACGCTTATTACAAGAAAGTGAAATTAAGTTGGAAACAACTAAAGTATTTTTAGAGTTAATGGAAGCTCAAATGGAGTCGAAAAAGTATGTTTCAATAACCGCAAATGTAGATGGAAAATCAGCAGATGAAATAGGCAATCGCCTCATGTATAAAAGTGAATTAGCTGGTATTGCTGGTCTGCAAGGACCGACTATTGCTAAGGTATATTCTGGAGAAAAAAATGATTGGTATGCTGTAACAATTGTGGTCAAACAAAATATGTTATTGCCAGCAATTAACCATCTGAGAAAAGTAGGTGGTACAGATCTGACAGTTTCTACTCCTAATTATGTTTTTGGTTCTAAATCTCAAATTTATGAGGAATTTTTGTTAAAGCTAAATTGAATAAGGAAGGAGGGAAAAGTCTTGGAGGATACTTCCACTAAGTTGCTCTACAGTATTCTACTGGAGATAACATTATTGCTGGAGATAACTTGTATTTTAGTAAGCATTCAGTCGTCAGCTATCAGCTATGAGTTATGATGATTATCGCCCTGAAGAAGGAATTACTCTTTAAGCAGAATTACAGCATATTTCGGGCAAATGATCTACAAGGCGTGAATAGTAAAAGTATTGTAGTGCCATATTGTCCGCTAAATCTGTACCTCATAGCAGCCATAAGTGCTCTAAAAGTTATGAATGAAATTGCTCATCAGCTAATCTTATACTATTTCTCTGTAAGAATGCCCTTAATAGTTGTTGCTTAGACTTTATTACACTGACTATTCTCATATTTATATTAAGTGCAACTTCATGGAGAAATGGTATTAATAGTTGTTTGATTTTTTCAAAAGCTTTTCGCGTATAATTCCGCAGGAAATGCTGAATGCCAGCTAGCTGAATGCTTACATATTTTTCTGCTAAATTGCTAAGATATTTGTCTAATCATCTTTCTCTTCCCTTATTGCCTATTGCCTACACCAAGCCCTATAAATTTTAATTAATTACTTTAAACTTTTAACTAAACTAAAAAAAACTAAAATGCCACATACAATTGTTACTAATATTTGCGAAGGTGTTGCTGACTGTGTTAATGCTTGTCCAGTTGCTTGTATCCATCCAGGACCTGGTAAAAATACTAAGGGAACTGATTGGTATTGGATTGATTTTGATACCTGTATTGACTGTGGAATTTGTCTAGAAGTTTGTCCTGTAGAAAAAGCAATAGTTGCTGAGGAAAGACCTGAATTACAAAAGACTCCTGATTAGTTTTTCTGACGAAGAGTCTAACTCAAAAATACGGATAATCTTTCTACTGCTTCGCGATCGCTTTTTGGTATTGAGTAACCATTATTCTGAAAGAAGTTCTATGTAAAATTTTTGCAGGAATTTTAAGTCTGTAGGGGTTTGGTCTCCAAACCTCTACTTGGTATTGAGTAGGTGAGCATAAATAAACTCAACTGACCTAGAGCGGGTTTTTAAGACTAAATTGCTAATTGCTCACATTCGACACGTCAACTTGTAACATTAAAAGTAGTATAAAAATCGGTCGCTCGCGAGGTATTTATATAATAGTAGACATATCCAGAAAAGAGAGAACAGGGAACAGGGAGAAATAATTGATAATTTATTGATAAGAATTGATTTTATTTTTAATTTTCACCAGATGTCCAGTATAAATCATCTTCATTGACCTTTCTAATTCGTCAAATTCTAGGGAACTCTCCACAACAGGTGGTAATATCTTGAGAATATCTCAACCAGGACATTTATTAAGTTTAGATATAGACTCAACAATAGAAGATATTTATAATTTAAACACTCTATCTTTAGCAGAATTATTGACAGGTGAAGAATAAAAAAACGCCACATCCATAATTGTTAATAACAATAGTGAATTAAAATTAGCAGATAATACAATAATTGCCGATACACCAGGAAATGTATTTGTCTCTGGAAAAATACATTTATCAACTCAAGAAAAAGAAAGTAATTTTATTGTCTTAGCTAATAAGGATATAATAGTCGATCCAGAGTTGATATAATATAAAATCCGGTTATACAGTAATCGCATGCATTACTTCCTCTTAATCAGATATTCTATTGAATACGAATTTAAAAATTTAATAGTTCAATTCTTTCTTTCTCCGCGCCTCCTAGCTCTTGACTCCTGACTCCTAGGGCGATACGATAACTAATTACCCAGATTCTATATAATAGGTTGTATGGTTCAAATTTAAATTATATCAAGTATCAAGATTATGATCGATCTAAATCTTCAAGCTCAACTTCAAAAAAGAAAAAATCCATTTGGAAGTAGTCGAGTTGATCATCCTTTTCAGGTGCATAATGATGCAGATAATGTTTTTAGTAAAGAATTTCATAGGATACAATCTACTCTAAAAGATATTAAGCAAGATATAAATCATCAAAGTAAAGGGGTTGTAGTTATAGGAGAACCTGGGTTTGGCAAAACTCACCTAATGATGCGACTAGCAAATAGTAGATTAAAAACTAATCGACTATTATTTATTCGTCAACCTAATAATCCCGATGCTGTTATATATCATATTTATAGTCGGATACTTGAATCTTTGATTAGGAGTATACCAAAAATTAATTATACTCAACTAGAATATTTGATTGCTAATAGTTGTGCCAATATTTTTCAAGAAATTATTGTTGAAAATCCTCATCTATATTTGCAAAAAACTAGCAAAAAAGACAGGGATATATTAGCAGAAGTCGAACATGGAAACTACCTGAAATTACTAACCTATTTATCATCGGATATTAAAGCTAGAAGAGAACTTTGGGAACATATAGAAAATCGAGTTTATCTGTGGTGGGTGACAAATTATTCAAGCGCAGGATATGCACCAGAAATATTAAAAGGAATTATCAAGTTTTGTGGATATAGAGCTATAGATTATCGTTCTATCATTAGAGAATGGTTGGCAATGAATGAAGTACCTCAAAAATACTTAGATAAGGTCAGGATAGCATCCTGGAATCAAAGTATAAATCGAGAAGAAGTATCTCTAGAAGCATTAAAGATATTTGGTTATTTATCACTTTTAGATGAACCTTTAATTATTGTATTCGATCAGTTAGAAGGTTTGGGTAGGGAATATAATCAAAATCTTTTGCATAGTTTTGGAGAAGCTATTAAGGAAATTTTTACCCATGTTCCGAATAGCTTGATTATTTTGAATTTATTTCCGGATCGTTGGGAACAGTTTCAACAAGAGTTTGATGATTCTATTATAGATAGAATTTCTCAGTGTCAAGTCTTTTTACACAAACCATCCGAAGAACAATTAAAAACCATTCTTAATGAAAAGTCTAAATCTATTAATATTCCGATAGAGCAAATCTTTACTCCACAAGAAATTCAGACTATCTTAAATAGAAATTCTGTGCGTGGAATTATTAATTCTGCGGCTGATTTCTATAATTATAAAATTCATAATATTCCTTTACCTGAGTATCTGAATGTCGAGACAAGGAACACAATAAAATTACAGGATAATTCCAATTTACAAAGTTTAGCCTCAGACATTAAACAAGTTAAAGAACTTGTTCTCAAGATAGCTGAAAAACTGGATATTGAATCTAATCTAGAAACAAATTCAGAAGCAAAAGTTGATAAAAATGGTAAAACATCTATTGCTCAAGCAACTCAAACTAATGCCGATAAAATTATCATAGATTACCTCAATCAGCAATATCATGAACTAGAAGAAAACTATAGTGAGTCTCAAATTATTACCAGTAGTGATGACCAAGGAAAATTGGAGAAAATTTTTGCATCGTTTAAAATAATTAAACCAGATATCAAGTTAGATTTTCTCGCCTTAGATAAACCTAAAAAAATTCCAGACCATTTAGTTATTCAGACAGCAACTCTAGGTTATGCTATAAGTTTTTTATATGATGGAGGAAACGCATTTTTTTCTCGGATGACTAACTGGAATGAATTAGTGGTAAAAAATTCTCATCTCAACTTTTATGTATATCGAGATGCCAGAGGTTATCAAGTTAGTGGTGAAAAAAGTCTGGCAGAATTAGATAAATTTAAAAATTTGGATAATGCTGAATATATTGTTTTAACAAAAGATGAACGAATTATTTTTGAACTGGTTTATCAAATCATTGTGGATATTCAAAACCAAGATTTAGAAGTGAAGTTGGATGAAGCTTTATTGGTTGTTTTAAAAAGATATTCACATCATTCTTTATTAAAAATAGCCCACAAAGTCATAGGAAATATTTCAATTTAGCCCTAGGAATAATTTAACTTCTAACTTCTGAATTCTGCTAGATATCCCTAGCTTATTTTTAACTATCTATTGTTAACTCGAATTCGCTCAATACTTATCTTATTTATTCCCTTTCACTACTATTTGAAAAAATCCGGAGTTTGACTCGAAAGTTCAGAAGGTTGATGATAGAGAACAACGAATCTGTAAACAATTACACCAATTTATGTGTATATTTAAGTAGGTAAGTATAAATAAACGCAATCTTTAGAGGACGGGTTTTTAGAACTATATCTTTCTTATTTCAAGGCTTTTGGTTAAGCCTGCCCGCTACAATTTTTGATAGTGGTGAATAGTAATCGTATAGGAGGTGTGGGAAGTGGGGGAAGTGTGGGAAAAAATATATATTCTCACCATTACTATGCAGGAAAAGCCAATTTTTTAATGTTTAATTAGATTTACCTACTTGCTACAAATAAAACATCAATCATCAGATAAATCAGATAAATTTTCAGGATTAAATCTTTTTGCCTCTATTTTTTATGGCAATTTATCTGTTCCAATAAAGCTGTTCCCTAAAATCCCAAAGTTGTATATCTCACCAATTTTATAATTGCTATAGTTATAGCTAAATAAAATTTGAATTAATTTTAATGGAGAACAATATGAAAAGTACACTATTAGAACCAACATATATTTTTGATAATGAATATCAGCTAAATCAAACAATTAATTTGACTGATAACTATGAACAAATTCCTAATGATATTACTGAAAATAATCAAGACTTTTCAGGTCGGATTGGTCATTACTGGTATAAAAAAAAATTAGATGACAATCTTGAACCCTGGGAAATAATTCGGCTAATTAAACAAACGAGAATTGAGATTGCTGAATATGCAGAATCAACCATTATTGGTTCCGATCATAAATACGATAAAATTAAAGCGGAACTAGGGATGAATATTATTATTCCCAAAGGTAAAATTGAACAACTGAGATTTGAAGTTTCTTTCAAAGAAAATAGTAGCGATGAAGCAATAATAGCTGTAGATGGATTACCATCTGATTTATTTGATGAAAAATATCTAGTTAAAGGTAAAGTTAATGTAGCAGTTGATAAATTACTAAAATTTATTCCCGTAAATCTTAATGTTTCAAATCTCTTACCTGCTGAGATTGAACTAGAACCATGGGAATTTAATCTAGGACGTATGAGAAATGTTAAAATAGATTTTTCTGGGGGATTAACTTCTCAACCAGCTTGGTTTTTTCAAGGCAATGGAATTAAAAATGATGTTAGAGTAGCTCTGACAATAAAAAAACCAAAAAACTTGGATAAAATTACTGCAGATGTGCGGGCAGCATGGGTATATAAACCAGGTTTATTTAGTTCACAAAAAGTCGGGAGTGATGTGAAAAATATCCTGATTTATGAAAAATAGTAAATTAATTATATCCAGAAAGCAAAATACATATTTTTGTGGGTTGAGAAACCGGGTTAGGGTAAAAGAAATAAACCCGATTTTTCTGTGTGTTTCTTAACTGTTAGTGGGGATAAGGAGCATCACATTATACTCAGGACTTACGCAAAATATCAAATTATCCGCTATGTGTAGGGGCGATTCGCGAATCGCCCCTACTAGATATGGTGGTTATGCGTAAGTCCTGATACTAAACAAGCTACAATAGTAGCGCATCTAGACTAAAACTGTGGGTAAAACCTAACCCCCCAACCCCACAACTATCCCCCCTGCTCCCCTTTTTTCGCTATGCTTTATAAACATCTTTCTTAACATAAAACGCGGACATTAGAAAGAAGTTATGAATTTGCCATTCAATGGATATTTTAGGAGAGTAAACGTATTTAATTAGAGGTTAAACTCCCCCCACCTCCCCATCTCCCCACCCCCCCATCTCCCTATCATAAAAGGGTTTTAGGAGTTCCTTATAGAACCCATTTGAGATCTATATAATTATGGTAGTCAAGTCTTTTTGCGCATCAATTTTGAGGAAAAATCATCATCTGAAGGAGTGTTGAATTTTTTGTATTATTTCTCCCCACATCTTCCTTCTTCTCTCTTCCCTCTTACCTCTTACCTCCTGTCTCCTGTCTCCTGTCTCCTGTCTCCTGACTCCTTGCTAAATTTATGAAGATACCTTCAGGGGTTCTATAAAGGATAGCTTTGAAAGGGGGGTAATATTCTCCCCTCTCCTTGCAGGAGATGGGTCGGGAGAGGTCTTCATTGACTCAAATTTACCCACATTTTCAAGCTAGACCACTAAACTTAAAGGGATGGCGAAGTTTTCTCCCCAAGCGGGTCGGTGCCCTCGAATTTCAGGTAAAAATCAGACAAGAATGGAATGAATAATCAATATCTTCTAGATACCAATAAACCCTTATTTCTTCTTCACTGAGTAAAAATATGAAACCAGAAAAAATTGCTCCTGGATTAATAAACGCCTTAGAATACTATCAACAAAAAGGCGAAAAAGGTCTCAACCTGCATCTGCGGTCGTTGGGTATTATTAACGATCCAAAAACTACAAAACCAGCTTTAGCATCAGTGTTTATCCGTTGTGCAGAAAATGCTAATCTTGATCGCCTCAAAGAATATGGAGTACAAGTAAAACAGTCTAGAGGTAAAATTCGCACAGCATTTGTTCCCCTAAAAAACATAGGGCGTTTATCCGAAGAATCAGCGATCGCTCGTATTACTCCCTCCCGTTACATGAAACCTCTATTAGATGTAGCTACAACCACTATTGGTTTGCCTAATTTTCAGAGAAACACTAATTTAACTGGTAAAGGAGTCATCATTGGCATCATTGATAGCGGTATCGATACTACTCACCCCGCTTTTACTAATAGAATTTTGCGGATATGGGATCATACCCTCCCTAATGATGGCAACAGTGAATATCCCGAAGGTTTAGAACTAACTGGCAACTTACCCAAGGGAATATTAGCAATGTCTCGCGACCAGACTGGTCATGGTACTCATATTGCTGGTATTGCAGCAGGTAATCATCATGCTTTTACAGGTGTCGCTCCCAACGCAGACTTAGTAATAGTTAAAGCTGGGTTGAATACATATATTGCCGATGCGATAGACTATATATTTCGGGTAGCAAATGAACTGCAACGACCCGCAGTAGTCAATCTCAGTTTAGGAGACCACTACAACGCCCATGATGGTAGCGATCCCTTATCTAATTTCATCGACCAAGAATCTGGTCCTGGCAAAATTGTCTGTTGTGCGGCAGGTAATGAGGGAAACGTTGATATCCATGCAGAAACTATTGTACAAGAAAATCAACAAGCTTGCCTCCGTTTCCTCATACCTGCTTCCATCTGTTCCTCTCCTCCTAGATGGCGAGCAGAATTAAATGGTTGGTACGGCAGCAACGATAATATTGAAGTGGCAGTGCAGTCTCCGGAGGGAAGTCGCACTCATTTTCAGAGTATCGGTGAGAATGGTTACTCCCAGCAAATTTACCGTTTATCAGGAGCGCAAGTACAAATTATTATGTACGGTCCGGAAAATACAGACAACGGGGAACATTGGTTTAATATTGAAATTAGTCACGACCCTACTTCTGTGTCGATCGCTTCTGGAAATACGGGAACTTGGCGACTTTTATTAAATGGGGTTAGCATCAAAAATGGTAGGGTTAATATCTGGAGTGGGGAGAATAAAAAGGGATTTGATGTCGTATTTACAGGAGGTGGCGTACAAGATTTTATCAAAATTGGTTCTCCTGGTGCAGCAGGAAGAGCAATTACAGTAGGTTCATATACGGCGCGACTATCCTGGCAAGATGTGGAGAAAAATTGGCAAAAGGTGGGATTAGATTTACATACAATTTCAGAATTTAGTAGTCCTGGTCCGTTGCGTAATGGCATTCAGAAACCAGATGTAGTTGCACCGGGAGCGATGATAGTTTCTGCTTTGTCTTCTACTTCTAATTGTTCGTCAATGATGCAAGTTGACCAGTTTCATCGAGTGATGGCAGGTACGAGTATGGCAACACCTTTTATTACTGGGTTGGTAGCTTTGCTATTGGAGAGGGAACCTGAGTTAACACCTGAAGAAATTAAGCAACGTTTGTGTTCGTGTAGTTCCATCCCAGGAAAACCTGCTGGCAGTTTTGACCCGAAGTGGGGTTTTGGTTTGATTAATGCTGAGAAATTATTAGATTAGGGAGTAGGGAGTAGGGAGTAGGGAGTAGGGAAGAGGGGGAAGTGTGGGAAGAGGGGGAAGTTCGCGATGACAGAAATACTTTATTTTGCGTAAGTCCTGATTATAACATTGACTGATATTTATGATGAAGTTTTGAGTGGATAATAAGTTGTTGTTTGTAGTAGAGCTTTAACCCTATGTATTGTTCGAGCTAAAGCACTACCGGAGTTAACACCTGAAGAAATTAAGCAACGTTTGTGTTCATTTAGTTCGATCCCAGGAAAACCTGCTGGCAGTTTTGACCCGAAATGGGGTTTTGGTTTGATTAATGCTGAGAAATTATTATATAGCAATCAGGAATGATTTATGAGATATTTAAGAACAATTCAGATCGATTAAAATCCTTTTTTCTGACTCCTGACTCCTGAGTTCCCCTCCTGGAAGGGGTTAGGGGTGTGTTGACTCCTAATTACCACTAAAATCTTACAACTGAAATATGATTGCTATATTAGGGAATAGGGAATAAAAATATTGAGGAAACCTAACCTATTAATACTAGGATTAGTTGATTAAGAAGAAAATGATAAACATCCGAAATTTTACTGAGAAATAGCTTAAAAATTAAATAGATTTTTTTTACTTAGTAATAATCAAGAAATAATATAGAAATAATATTATATTCTTAGATTATATTATGAGAGGCTGTTTGTAAACAATTGCGAAATATTAGTAGCGATATAGCTGCCGCTAGGCTCCGCCTTTCATGTCGCGAAGCGAAACGCTAACCGTTTGAGCATTAAACGAATCATTGAAATATGAATGAAGGCTTCGCGCTTTGTGAGAATTTTCTTCATAATATGCAACAAAGTCTTAAGATTATGCCCGATCCCAAGTAAAAGTTCTTTCCACTACCTAACCTCTGGGTAAAGTTATTACAGTTAAAGGCAGATACAGCAGTTTCCAAAGCTATGAGGTACATATATTAAGGGTTTTAGGGAGTAGGGGAGTAGGGGAGTAAGGGAACAAGCAAAAAATATTTACCCCATCAAAGGTCCAGTTATTGGACCTCATAACAACGGGAAACGCTTTAACTTTACTTTACAAAACTTTACAAATAGTTGCTTATATATTAATATATAATCTCATATATAATCTAATTAAATGATTAACAATATCAATTTCAGGAGTATAACTCATGGTTTCACAGCCAGAACTAACAGTTTCAAAAAATCGGAATGGGTATAAGAGTCCCTTCGAGCAGTGGGATGAAATAAGCTGGATTAGAACTAAACCAATTAGAGAAGGAATAATTTCTGGACTACCATTTTCTCCAGACTTAGTACCCCTAGCAAGTCATCCCGAAATTGCTAAGGATCGTAATAGTTGGATGAAAGCTTTAGCTTATCAATTATTAGGACATCTCAGGTTTACAAACATACTTGAACTGAGTCATGTTAATCCTGTCACTGCTGGGTTAGCAGAAGGACGTGCCCCATTTAGAATAACTTATCAACAACAAAGTGATGCCTTGAGAATTTACTGCGATGAAGGAGGTCACGCATTATTTACAGAACATCTCGCTAAACAAGTAAGAGAAACTTACGGAATAGATCAATCTATGATTGGTCGCCCCAGGTTTGAAATAGAACTTGAAAAAATTTTAGAAGATAATAAAACACAGCTTTCTCCTGATTTAATAAAGTTATTTTTTGTGGCTATTTCCGAAACTCTAATTACTAAAGTTTTGCATAGTTTGCCTCACGATCCAGATGTCGATCCATTAGTAAGAAAAGTTATCGGCGATCATGCTGCTGATGAAGGACGACATAATATTTATTACCGTACTCTTTTCCCAATAATTTGGGATAGTTTACCTTGTTATCATCAAGAAGAAGTAGGGAAGATTTTACCAAAACTTCTTTGTGCTTTCGTGGGTCCAGACTTAGAATTTGAATACAGAGTTCTCCGTCAACTTGGTTATAATTCGGAGGATTCCAGAGGTATGTTAGAAGAAATTCACCCGATGAGTAAAACGTGTGAAAGTGCTAGGAAAGCAGCAGCTCCTAGTTTAAAAATGTTTGATGAAGCAGGAGTTTTTCAGATTGCTGTAGTTGAGCAAACTTTTGCCGACCATAGTTATTTAGTCGAAAAAAATTAGAGGAATTTATAGGTGTGGTTCATTAATGGATAATGGATAATGGATAATTACCTCTGGTTAAAACCGTTCTTGATTGAATATAAGGAAATATTATTTCTTTTTTTCCCCTTAAAAGGGGAGGCTTTTAACCAGAAAAATTAATTATTAATTATTCTGTAAAGTAGAAAATTATGATTTAGTGATTAATAATTACCTGTTCCTATAAAATAGTTTTTTTTCTGATTTCGGGCAATAAATCGTAGTGTATCTAAGAAGATATTTTCTACCTTAGTATGAAAGTTTTCAGTCTATAAATCTGACTCTTAACTTTTTACTTAGGTCAACTAGAGCTAATATCATGTCCGGTTGAATAGTTATAATTAGAGCTTCGTAGTAGGGATTTAATTATAACTTATAGATGGGGCTAGAGCAATACTACAAACAAAAACTTTTTTTATCACTAATTATCCTGACACGATATAAGTAGTTAATAAGAACAATTTTCCAAACTTTTTAGTCACTAATTTGAAGGTTAAGTATCGGGCGATCGCTCTAATTTTTTCTTCTTTCTTAACTGCTCATTTTTTTCTCTACTAACTAACATAGTGCTATATAAGCTGAATTTAACTTAAGGAGTATGGGATTGAAAGATACAAAAAATGCTGTTGTTATTAGACATTTAGCTTTTGAAGACTTAGGCACTTTAGCTGATGCTTTGACACAACAAAATTATGCAGTAAATTATCTAGAAGCTGGAGTAGATAATCTGGCTAAAATTGATTCAGAGAAAACTGATTTACTGATAATTCTTGGCGGACCTATTGGAGTTTATGACGAGCCAGATTATCCGTTTTTATCAGATGAATTAAGTTTATTACAGAATCGTCTGAAAGCAGATTTACCTACCCTTGGTATTTGTTTGGGTTCTCAATTAATTGCTAGAGCATTAGGAGCATCAGTTTATGCAGGTTCAGGTAAAGAAATTGGCTGGTCAAAATTGGAGTTAACTGAAGAAGGAATCAATTCACCTTTAGCTGATTTATCACCAGAAAATACATCTGTTTTACATTGGCATGGTGATACTTTTGATTTACCAGTTGATGCAACTTTACTTGCTTCAACTTCCAAGTATAAAAACCAAGCTTTTAGTTGGAAAAAAAATTGTTTGGCTTTGCAATTTCACCCAGAGGTAACTACTATTGGATTGGAAAGATGGTTTATTGGTCATGCAGCAGAAATATCTACAACTCCAGATGTGACTGTTACTAAGTTAAGACAAGATACAGTAATTTATGGTGAAAAATTAGAAGTTTATGCCAATCAATTTTGGCAGACTTGGTTATCAGAATTAGAGAGTAGTAAAGAGCCAGAAAAGTTATTAGCTAGATAATCATCATTTTCGAGAAACTTTATGTAGAGGTATTTCACAAAATATCTCTACATAATTTTTTACGGCTATATTTATATATATCATATCCGGATGATTAGTGATAAAAAAGTTTTTGTTTGTAGTATTGCTCTAGCCCTATCTATACTTGGGGCTAAAGCAATACTACTGCCGTGTCAAGACTAACATTGTGGGTTAGGAGCGAGCAACCTAGGAGACCTCTCCCCCAACCCCTCTCCTTGTAGGAGAGGGGAGAGATCCCCCCCTTCCCTTGTAGGGAAGGGGGTTGGGGGGTTAGGTTTTTTTAACCCACATTTTCAAGCTTGACGCGCTACTACGAACTTTAATTATCACAATGGCTGATATTTATGATGAGGTTTTGATATAGCATTCAGCATTCAGCAGCAACTTGTCATTGTGAGGGGGGAGGGGAAAGAATTGGGTGATTGGTTTTGCCATTATTCCCCCCGTGGCAATCTCCTGCAAATAGAGATTGCTTCGGCTTATTTAACGATTTTCCCAAAAGTTTAACTTGTTTAGCGTCGCCTCGCTGCGGACAATTATTGGTTTTGTCGTTATACCCCCCCGTGGCAATCTCCAGCAAATAGAGATTGCTTCGGCTAACATTAAGGATTTTCCCAAAAGTTTAACTTGTTTAGCGTTGCCTCGCTGCGGACAAGTTGGTCATAGTCATTGCGAGGGGGGGTGGGAAAGAATTAGATTCCTGGTTTGGTCATTATTCCCCCCGTGGCAATCTCCAGGAAATAGAGATTGCTTCGGGGAGTATTAAGGATTTTGCCAAAATTTTAACTTGTTTAGCGTCGCCTCGCTGCGGACAGATGAGTTAAATTAAGTAAAGTGCATAACTGGTTAATTCTACGGATATATAATTAAGTAGGTGTGCTAATGGGGTGAATTTTATGAAAGCAATAATTAAATATTCTCTGGTATGGGGAGCAACATTTATTAGTATCTGTGGGTTGACTGTGGGGATGGCTAAACCAGTAGTAGGGGAAATTAAACCTGCTGTGGTAGCACAACAGTCTGGGGCAGTGGAGGAATTTAAGCGACTTATTCAACAGGCACTTCAGTTATCAAAACAAGGCAAACATAGTGAAGCTATCCCATGGCTAGAGCGAGCCTTGGTTATGATGGAAAATGCAGGTGCTTCTGAAACCCCTGATGCTGCTCTAGTTATTAACTTTTTAGGTCTACAGTACTATTACCAAGGTAATTATAGCCAAGCTTTATCCCTATTACAAAGGTCTCTGGCAATCAGAGAGAAAGCATTAGGAGCTGACCATCCAGATGTTGCTACTAGCCTCAACAACCTAGCATTACTGTACCAGAAGCAAGGGAACTACACAGAAGCCTTACCTCTATACCAAAAGTCTCTAGCAATTAGAGAAAAAGCATTGGAAACTGACCATCCAGATGTTGCTACTAGCCTCAATAACCTGGCATTACTGTACCGTGTTCAAGGGAAGTACACAGAAGCCTTACCCCTATTCCAAAGGTCAAGGGCAATCTTTGAAAAAGCATTAGGAACTGACCATCCAAATGTTGCCACCAGCCTCAGTAACCTGGCAGCACTGTACCGTGACCAAGGGAACTACACAGAAGCCTTACCCCTATACCAAAGGTCAAGGGCAATATTAGAAAAAGCATTAGGAGCTGACCATCCAGACGTTGCCACCAGCCTCAATAACCTGGCATCATTGTACCAGAAGCAAGGGAACTACACAGAAGCCTTACC
>NZ_JBNHEP010000016.1:19381-35019 GCF_050015995.1 Dapis brunnea BLCC-M229
TCAATAACCTGGCATCATTGTACCAGAAGCAAGGGAACTACACAGAAGCCTTACCCCTATACCAAAGGTCAAGGGCAATAAGAGAGAAAGCATTAGGAGCAGGCCATCCAGAGGTTGCCAACAGCCTCAATAACCAGGCAGAACTGTACCGTGTTCAAGGGAAGTACACAGAAGCCTTACCCCTATACCAAAAGTCTCTAGCAATTAGAGAAAAAGCATTAGGAGCTGACCATCCAGACGTTGCCACCAGCCTCAATAACCAGGCAGAACTGTACCGTGTTCAAGGGAACTACACAGAAGCCTTACCCCTATACCAAAGGTCAAGGGCAATATTAGAAAAAGCATTAGGAGCTGACCATCCAAACGTTGCCCAAAGCCTCAACAACCTGGCATTACTGTACTTTGACCAAGGTAAGTACACAGAAGCCTTACCCCTATACCAAAAGTCTCTAGCAATTAGAGAAAGAGCATTGGGAGCTGACCATCCAGACATTGCTCAAAACCTCAATAACCTGGCATCATTGTACCAAGTCCAAGGGAAGTACACAGAAGCCTTACCCCTATACCAAAGGTCAAAGGCAATCTTTGAAAAAGCATTAGGAACTGACCATCCAAACGTTGCTACGAGTCTCAATAACCAGGCATCATTGTACCAAGTCCAAGGGAAGTACACAGAAGCCTTATCTCTACACCAAAGGTCTCTAGCAATTAGAGAAAAAGCATTGGGAGCTGACCATCCCTTGGTCACCACCAACCTCTACAACCTGGCATTCCTGTACCATGCCCAAGGAAATACAAGCAGTGCTATTGAATATCTGACGCAGGCAATGGAAGTACAAGAAACCACCCTCACCACTTTCCTCACTACAGGTTCCGAAAGCCAAAAACAAGCCTCCATGAGAATGCTTTCAGGCACAACTCACCAAACAATATCCCTACACCTCCAACACGCCCCCACCAACCCAGATGCAGCCAACCTCGCCCTCACCACCATCCTCCGGCGCAAAGGCCGCATTCTCGACTCCACCATCAACTCCCTACAAACCATCCGCGACAACCTCACCCCAGAAAACGAAAAACTCCTGGACAACCTGGCAACTACTCGCACCCAACTAGCTGCCCTCATCTACAATAAACCAGAAAATCTCCCACCAGAACAATATCGCCAACAAGTAGCTACCCTCAAAGGTAAAGCAGAGAAATTAGAAGCTGACCTTTCTCTGGCAAGTGCAGCATTTGCTAATACCACTAAACCAGTAACTATTGAAAGGGTACAAAAGTTAATTCCTGCTGATGCAGTATTAGTCGAAATTATGCAATATTACCCTTTTGATGCCAAAGCTAATAAATGGAAACAACCCCACTACGCAGCTTACATCCTCCATTCCACAGGCGCACCACAATGGATAGACTTAGGAACAGCAGCACCCATCAATAACACCGTCGCCGAATTTCGCAATAATTTATCACAACCAAATAGTTCCATCCAAGAAATTGCCCGCACTTTAGACAAACAAGTAATGGAACCCATCCGCCAAAAGTTAGGCAACGCCAAACACATTCTCTTATCTCCAGACTCCCAACTCAACCTTATTCCCTTTGCTGCTTTGGTGGATGAAAACAATCAATATTTAATCCAAAACTATAATATTACCTACCTCACTACCGGACGCGACTTAATCAAACTTGATATTGACTTCCCCACTAAACAACCACCTGTATTAGTTGCCAACCCCGAATACGATACCCCAGGCAATCCTACTTCTGTTCGACTCGTTGCTAATAATAAGCGTAGTCACAAAAAACCTACTAGAGATTTAGGCAGTATTTTATTTGCTCCTGAAAACTTAACTTTTGGAGCATTACAAGGAACAAAAGCAGAAGCAGAAGCTATTGCACCAATGTTATCAGGTGTGACTCTGTTAACCGAGTCGAATGCTACAGAAAATGCGATTAAACAAGTCAATGCTCCAGAAATACTGCATATTGCTACCCACGGTTTCTTTTTGGAAGATTTAGAAGAAGTTGCACCCCCAAGTTTAGGAGGTGGTTTTAATACTTCTATTCCTCCAGCACCATCCAACAAATTAGAAAACCCACTGTTACGTTCGGGTTTAGCTTTAGCAGGATTTAATCCTCGCCAAAGTGGTGATGAAGATGGAGTAATGACAGCGTTAGAAATTGCTAATGTAAGTTTGGGTGGTACAAAGTTGGTAGTATTATCTGCTTGCGATACAGGAGTGGGAGATATAAATGTGGGAGAAGGAGTTTATGGTTTGCGTCGGGCGTTATCTCTTGCGGGGAGTGAAAGTCAGGTGATTAGTTTGTGGCAGGTAGATGATTTTGGTACGAAAGATTTGATGGTGAAATATTATCAACGGGTGTTGAATAAAGAGGGGCGATCGGAAGCGTTAAGACAGACTCAGTTAGAAATATTGGCAACAGAGGAATATCAACATCCTTATTATTGGGCGTCGTTTATTCCGTCTGGAGATTGGAGGGAGATGGGAATTGAGAATTGAGAATTGAGAAGTAATCTCTGGCTAAGTTTGATATAGCGCTACGCGCTAGGGAATAGGGAATAGGGAATAGGGAATAGTAAACTGTCAAAGGGTTTCAGGATTTAGAAATTTCCTAACCTGAATGAGTAGCGCTATAATTTTATATTTTAACCTATTGGCGTAGTTCTATAAATAAACACCAACTTGTCATTGCGAGGGGGGATGGGAAAAAATTAGGTTCTTGGTTTGACCATGATTCCCCCCGAAGCAATCTCATAGATACCATAGAGATTGCTTCGGCTAGTATTAATGATTTTCCCAAAAGTTTCAGTTATTTACGGTCGCCTCGCAATGACTTGGGTATAGTAATTATCCAGATTTGATATAATTAGGACTTAGGCAGTTATTAGGAATTATAGCAGTTTTCATTAATGTAGATTACAGAGATTTTGGCTTCAAGGTAGAAGGCAGAAGTTTTGTATTCAACATTTCTGGAAAACCGCTACAATTCCTTAATTTAATAATTCTCAATTTGAGAAGTATTGCATAGAACCGATAAATCCTAAAAACCTAACCCCCCTGCCCCCATTCCCTCCTAGGGAAGGGGGGTTTCAAAGCCTCTCTCCTCGCAGGAGAGAGGTTTGGAGAGAGGTTTTTATGAGTTTACAAACAGCTTCTAAGTATATGAAGTACAGATATTAGCAATTATAGCAGTTTTCATTAATGTAGATTACAGAGATTTTGGCTTCAAGTTAGAAGGCAGAAGTTTTGTATTCGACATTTCTGGAAAACCGCTACAATTCCTTAATTTAATAATTCTGAATTCTCAATTCTCAATTCTCAATTCATAAATAATCAACTAAAATCCAGACTACAAACTAACAATTATTCCTCTTTTTCTATTATCCCTCCACCTAATAAAATATCTCCCTCATACCAAACAGCAGCTTGACCGGGAGTTATGCCAAAAACTGCTTCTTCAAACATTAATTTAACTCGAAAACCATCTTGAGGTTTCTCTTCATTAATACCTAAAGGAATAATATTTGCAGCTACAGGTAAACTGCGATATCTCACTTGCACCTCTGCGCGTATTGGCGTAGTTGGTGGGGCAATAGAAACCCAGTTAACCAGCTTCACAGTAGACTCCATTTTGGCCGCACTGTCGCGATCGCCCACTACTACTCGATTCATCACTGGGTCCAAATCAATCACATATAAAGGATGAGGGGCAGAAACTCCCAAACCTTTTCTTTGGCCAATCGTATAATGATGGACACCATCATGTTTTCCTAAGATTTGCCCCTCTTGGTCTACTATTTCACCTTGATGGGGAGTAATATATTTATCTAAAAATTCCCGCATCGAACCACTAGCTTCTACCAAACATAAATCCTGACTTTCTGGTTTATTAGCAGTTTTCAAACCATATTCTGCTGCAATGCGTCGGGTTTCACTCTTTACCATTTCTCCTAGAGGAAATACTGAACCTGCCAGTAAATCCTGTGTTAGATCGTACAGAAAATAAGACTGGTCTTTGTTACGGTCAACTGCACGTTTTAATAGATAGCGATCGCTATCTGAATCATAATCAATTCGTGCATAATGCCCCGTGGCAATTTTGTCAATACCTAATTTTTCACGGCCATAAGCCAACATCGGGCCAAATTTAACAGTTTTATTACATTGAGAACAAGGCAGTGGAGTAATTCCGGCACTATAACCTGTTACTAAATAATCAACAATATTTGTTTGAAATAAATCGCGAGTATCGACAATATGATGGGGAATACCTAATTGTTCGCAAATATAGGCAGCATCAACCATTCCATCGGAACAACATTGACCTTTTCCTTTCATTAACCAAAGAGTTAAGCCCTCGACTTGATATCCTTGATGATGTAATATTGCTGCTGCTGTGGAACTATCAACTCCACCAGAAAGACCGACTATAATTTTATTCATTGGATTTGAGTTTATAAAATCAAAACTATATGTATTTATCTTGATTATAGATTTTTTTTCTAACTTCTTTTTTCTACTTTTCTATATCCCTGTTTCCTGAATTACTACTATGTGCGGACGTTGCATGCAACGTCCCTACTTCCTAAAATAAACTAATTTTGTACCTCAGATGAAATCCCGTTATACAGTTATCGTATTTGCTAATTTCTATCAAGACAGAACAGACCTGATTTAGTATACTATTAAACGATTTCCTTTCTTTTTTTCTTATTTTTAACTTTTGACTCCCTTTTTCTCTGTTCCGTTTTTTGATTAATCCTGATATACACTTTGAATGAAAATGCTATAGATGATTTAACTTTATTTTGCCAATGCAAAAAGCTTAGTTTGATCGACCGCTAAAATCATCATTTATCGGAGTAACTAACCATGCTAAATCAACCTCTTGTAATATTATATTACAAAAAATCAAAAATGTCATTATTATCAATTATATTCGGAGGATTTTTAGCCCTAAGTTACCAGACTTTATCCCTGGGAAAAGTCATCAAAACTAAAACCTTAGCCAACAATCAAAATCAAAGCCAAAACACAATTTTTATTTCCAACAACAACACATCAAAAAACGAAGCACTAATAACAAATATTTCCAGATATCCAAGACCTCTGGAAAAATTACCACCATCAATCATCACACCCTCAAATAAACCACAAGAACCAATATTTAATCCTATAGAACCAAATCCATTTCCCAATTTACGATATGTTGTTTATATTGAGTCAGAAAGTCGAATTTTGTTAGGAATTATTCGACAGCAAGTTGAACCAAGAGCAGTATTTCGCTCTTTTGGAGACCAAAAAGTTATTCAAGTCGGAAGCTTTTCTGAGTTATTTTTTGCCTTAAATTTATTAGATTATTTAGAAGAAAAAGGTATTAATGGCGAATTATCAAAGCGCAACCCTGGTGAAGCATTTGGTGACCCTCTAGAACCTACAACTTTAGCACGCAGTGTATATCCTCCAGTTAGCCATTCAATAGTTTATGGACTTAGTAATACAGAATCTTATTATTTACTAATTCCTAGTAAGTCAAAAGATTTAGCTCTAATCACATATAAATTGGGATTATTGGGAGTTCCTGACAGAGGTATCCAGGTGACAGAAACACCAGAAAATGTAGCTATAGGACCTTTTGAAGAGAGAAAAATAGCAGAAAAATGGCAACGCTATTTATTAGATTCAGGGTTTATTAATGTAGTTATTTACTTTGGTCGTTAAAGGTAAGCATTCAGCTTTTAGCAGTCAGCTATAGCAATCCGTGGATAGGTTGCGGGTAATCAAAAAGTAAATAAAAAAACTGAAACTCTTACCAGTTAAGAGTTAAGTGTTCCCTAAAAAGCAGTAAGATTTTTGACAGGAATAAAATAGGATTGCTATATCAGTTATGAGTTGTTAATTCATTATTACACTGAAAGAGGAATTAGTTTTCAAGGAGAATTAAAAGTTATGTGTGTGCAGCATTCCGCAGTAAAGAAATAGGTCATCAGCTAATCTTAGGTAAGCATTCAGCTATTAGCTGTAAGCTCTCAGCAATGATATCCAGATCTTAAGGAGGAAGTTGAAGTTAATATAGCAATCCGCGCATAGGTTGCGGGTAATCAAAAAGTAGATAAAAAAACCGAAACTCTCACCTGTTCCCAGTTAAGTGTTCCCTCTCTTGGTGCGCGTTCCCTTGCGTCTGTCGCCGACGCGGGGTCGCACCGCTGTTCCCTAAAAGCGGTAAGATTTTTATACACAAATATACAGGGGATTGCTATATATACTTTAAAGTTGAATTACAAAGTTAATTTAAACAGATGTAATGGTTTGGTCTCGAAACCCAACCTATAGATTAAATGTAGGTTATTTTACTCTGAATATTAAATCAGGTTTACTTGTGTTATACCAATTACTAAAAATAGGTACAAAATATACTATTTTATCGTTTTTGTCTTAATTAATTCTTCTTCCTTCTTTGCCAATACTATTTTTCAATAACGACCGCTCTCTTGGTCGATTGGATATGGCGAAGTCTCCTCGCCATCCCATCCTGACGGAATGCTCCGCAAACGACCGCTTTTTCTCCATGAATGGAGAGGCTTTATATCTTAATTTTCCGGTTAAATTATTTATTTAAAGGAGTAATTAAAGGTAAAATTTACGCAATAAATAAAAAAAGTTGAGAGTTTTAGTTAGCAATCCAATATAGAAAAATCACCTGAATTTCACTCTAATTTCCCTTTTTTTCAATATTTACTCTTTCTTCCTTCTTACTTACTTCTACCATTTTTAACAAACATTTATCGCGCTTGGTATTATTTATGAACAATATCAAAGAAAAATTTATAGTGACTGCTGCACAAATGCGACAAATAGAAGAACGCATATTTATTGCCGGAATGCCAGTAGCCGCATTAATGGAAAAAGTTGCAGGATTAGTAACACGAAAAATCCAAAAATTATTAAATCCTAATATTAGTCAAATAGGTGTATTAGTAGGTCCTGGTCATAACGGCGGAGATGCTTTAGTAATAGCCAGAGAATTATATTTTCAAGGTTATGAAATAATAGTATACCGCCCTATTACTAAACTGAAAGAATTAACAAATGCTCATGCCAAATATCTCCAATCTCTAGGAGTTGATTTTATCGAAAATATTTCCCCGATTAAAAATTGTGACTTACTCATAGATGGTTTATTTGGCTTTGGTTTAGAAAGGGAAGTTTCTGGAGATTTAGCTGAAGCTATCAATCAAATTAATAGTTGGCAAAAACAGATATTTAGCATTGACTTACCTTCTGGAATTCATACAGATACAGGAGAAGTTTTAGGAACAGCTATTTGTGCGACTCACACATTTTGTTTAGGTCTGTGGAAACAAGCATTTTTACAAGACCAAGCTCTAGAATATATTGGTACATCTGAATTAATTGACTTTGATATTCCCCTGGCAGATATTACAGCAATTTTAGGAGAATTTCCTACAATTGAGAGAATCACAAAAACATCTGCTATAGAAAATTTACCCTTACCTCTTCCCCCAGCAACCTATAAATATAAAAACGGTAATTTATTATTAATTACAGGTTCTCATCCTTATACTGGAGCTGCAATTTTAACAGGATTAGCTGCCAGAGCAACAGGTGTAGGAATGTTATCAATTGCCGTACCAGAATCAATTAAACCTATACTAAATAATCACTTACCAGAAGCACTAATTATTGGTTGCCCCGAAACAGAAACTGGAGCAATAAAACAATTACCAAAAGATGTAGATTTAAGTAAATTTGAAGCTATTGCTTGCGGACCCGGTTTAACCACAGAACCTACATCTATAATAGAAAAAGTATTATCCGTAAATTGTCCTCTAGTTTTAGATGCTGATGGTTTAAATATTTGTGGAAATTTAGCAAACAACTCTTTAGTCAGTCAACGTCAAGCACCAACAATTATTACTCCCCACCTAGGAGAATTTAAACGTTTATTTCCTCACCTAGCAAATCAACTTAATAATCGGATATTAGCGGCTCAAAAATCTGCTGAAAATAGTAACCTTGTGGTGGTTTTCAAAGGAGCAAAAACAATTATTGCTAATAGTGAAAAAATATTGATAAATCCAGAAAGCACCCCCGCATTAGCAAGAGGGGGAAGTGGAGACGTACTTACAGGATTAGTCGGAGGTTTATTAGCTATTACTTCAACTAAAATTTCTCCATTTGAAGCTGTAAAAACAGCCGTTTGGTGGCACGCTCAAGCAGCAATATTAGCAGCAAAAGAACGAACAGAATTAGGAGTAGACGCTTTTACCTTAAGTCAATATTTAATACCAGCACTAGAAAAAATATAACCTTTATTAGTTGGATAGGAAATAGAAAACCTAGAAACTGAAATAACTCTTGATTTTTGCTTCAAAATTATATATAGCAATCCCCTGTATATTCGTGTCAAAAATCTTACTGCTTTTTAGGGAAAACTTAACTGGGAACACTTAACAGGTAAGAGTTTCAGTTTTTTTATTTACTTTTTGATTACCCGCAACCTATGGGCGGATTGCTATATAGCAATTCCTATGCTGATGAGGTACAAAATTCCTTTGTTTTATGGAACAGGGAACAGGGTATAGGGAATAGAAAATAAATAAAAATAGGTGTACCTCATTAGCCTGAGAAATGCTATAGCAATATGATTGAAGTTGTGAGATATTGGAAACTTTTAGGGAACAGGCAATAAGAAAAAACCTATCATAATTAATACGATAACTGCTATTGAGTGACTAGGTAAATATTTTTTATATAGAATCCAGTTATATAGCGTTACGCATTAAGGTTAGGACATTTATAAATCCTGAAACCCTTTGAAATTCTACTATTCCCTATTCCCTATTCCCTATTCCCTATTCCCTAGCGCTATATAATATATGTTTATAATTCTATCTATACCTCAATATTCAATCTTCCCATCTTCCAATCTTCCGACTTTCCCTATTCCCTTTAAATACCAATATGGAGGAAAATAATCAATGGCAGGTGCTAATCTTAATGCAGATTTGTATTTCGCTGAACAAATTACACCCTGGGATATTTATAAACATGGTATTGATAAAGTTCTTATTTATCAAAAAACAAAATATCAGGAAATGTATATTTTCGAGGGTGTTTATGGTAAAGCTTTAACATTAGATGGTAAGTGGCAGTCTTGCACTGAATATGAATTTCTCTACCATGAAGGTTTAGTACATCCGGCAATGATTTTTCATGGGTCTCCACGCAAAGTCTTAGTATTTGGAGGAGGAGAAGGAGCAGTAATACGAGAAGTTTTGCGCTGGAAAATTGTGGAAAAAGTAGTTATGGTTGATATAGATGGGGAAGTTGTGGAAGCTTGTAAAAAGTATTTACCAGAAATGCACCAAAATTCTTTTGACGACCCCCGTGTAGAATTAATTATTGATGATGCTCAGAACTTTTTAGACTCTTCTTCAGAAACTTGGGATGTGATTGTTTCTGACTTAACAGACCCTATTGAGTCTGGTCCATCTTTTCCCTTATTTACTCAAGAACACTATCAAAGTGTTCGTCAAGCTTTGTCCCCTGATGGTTGGTTTGTAGTCCAAGCAGGTTCAATAGCTCCTGCTGAAATGTATCTTCATGTCCGTGTAGTTAAGACTTTACAAACTGTATTTAATTATGTTTATTCCTTCGTACCTTATTCTACCAGTTATGGATGTCCTTTAGGATTTGTTGTTTGTTCTGACCAAGAATTTTCCTCTACACCAAACCCAGAAAAAGTAGACAGTTTATTGGCACAGAAAACTACAGGTGGTTTTAAATTTATGGATGGTATTTCTTTATTGGGTATGTTGCAAATACCTTTGAATGTACGACAGGCGATCGCTACAGAAACTCAGATATATACTTTGAAAGCTCCACCAAAAGATATTCAAGTTTGAGATTGAAAATTAACCAGAAAATTTCTACATTTCTACTTGTAATTCTGGTTTAATACCACCAAATAAAGCAATTTCAAACAACTTCATAAAACAGTCAACATGAATAAAACCTATTTTTCGTAACCAGTTACATTGAGTTTCTACAGGAACAAGAATATTGGCTGTTTTATCTGGGCGGTTATAATACTGCTGATTAATTTCTTCTCTGGATTTATTTGTGTCTTGACTTTGATGAAAAGCATAGAGAGAATCAACAAATAATTCATTAAATAACTGCTCAATTAATTCAGATGGTGAGGCAACGTGTTCCAAATTCAGAAATAATCCTCCAGGCTTTAATAATTGGTAAATTTCTTGATAGATTTCTTGTTTTCTTGTGTCTGGTTGATGATGAATTGAAAATCCTGATACAACTACATCAAATGGTGCTTTTTCCTGAACTTTATTTACCCATTCCGGTAGACCATAATCTTGAGTGATAAATTCAAAATCACCTTGATAATTATCAGCAACTTTGCTTTTTGCAGCTTCAATCATTGCTTCTGAAAAGTCTAAAAATACTCCTTGAGAATGAGGGTATTGACTGAGAATTGCCTGACCTAAAATACCATCACCACAACCTAAGTCTAAAAAGTTATTTACTTGGGATTTAGTTGTCTGAATAATTCTCAAGATAATGTCAATTTGTTCGGTAGCTAAAGGAATAGCACTCCTGATTCCAGAAAGATATTTTTGTGAAAGTTCTGCAGTTTTCCAGACTTGATAATTATTGTTCATTTTCCATAATTGTTGGTATTTTGTCACAAATATCTCATGTAATTTTAGTAGGGAGGATGAAGATTTGTCTACCCTACTAGCGTGTCTAGACTAAAATAGTGGCTTAAAAAAACCTAACCGCCCAACCCCCTTCCTATCCCCCCTTACCCCCCTTTGAAAGGGAGGAGGAGGGGGAGATACTCCCCTCTCCTTGTAGGAGAGGGGTCGGGGGAGAGGTCTTCCAGGTTGCTCAAACTTACGGAAAATTTCAGCTTCAGCCTAATCTTCATCTTTGAATTCGGTGGCTATTTTATCAAGTCTTTCATTAGTATCTTTAGTCATTTTTAGTAAGCCAATACTAACAATTTTAGATGCAAGTCCGCCTGCGGTTGTGGCTGTTCCTTCAGAAGTTTTTCCTGATAGTAAAATTCCTACACCTATTACACTAATAATGGCACTAATTATAATTAAGCTTAGAGCAATATTAAAGCTTAATTTTGCTTGACGCAAGCGTTCTTTAATAACCAGTTGTTCCGTTGTGTTAGGGGCAGAATTTTGATTATTATTTAGTATAGTCATAGTTGAAACTCCTCTTTTAATTCCTGGTTTTCTTCTACAATTTCATTAAAAGATACTGATGATTGAGTTTCAGCTTGTTGATAGAAAATAATTTGTCTGACTTGTGACTGACTTAATCAAAAATTCTAGGCTGATGAGTGAGTAGTGCTAAAATGTAGCGTAAGTATTTATAGATTTATTCAGCTTTTATTATAGCTAAGTTATGTCTTCTAGATCCCTGAGAGTCGCACCAGAATATCTGGAAAAGGTTAAATTGGCTGTTAAACGTAATAATTTTCCTAGTCAAAAAGCTCTAGCTAATGAGTTAGGTATTGTTCGTTCAACTGTCTCTAATTTTCTCAATGGCAAACCTGTAGATTTCTTAAACTTTACCGAAATATGTGAGAAATTAAGTCTTGATTGGCAAGCGATCGCTCAAATACCAGGAAAAGAAACAGAACTAGAAAAGGTCATTTATATTGAACGGCCACCTATTGAATCTATTTGTTATAAAACTATCTTACAACCAGGCTCTTTAATCAGAATTAAAGCTCCTAAAAAAATGGGGAAAACTTGTTTAACTAATAAAATTTTAGAGCAAGGTAAAAAACATGACGACCAAACAGCATCTATTAATTTATTAGATGCTGATACTGCTAATTTTCAGGATTTAGATAAATTTTTGTGGTGGTTTTGTAGTGGGGTAGGTCGTGAATTAAATGTGCCAAAAAAAATTTTACATGAATCTTGGGATGAAGAAGATAGTAGTAAGGTTAATTGTAAGATTTATTTTGAAGAATGCTTATTACCAAAAGTAACAAAATCATTGGTTTTATGTATAGATAATATAGACTTGATTTTTCCACATCCAATTGCTGAAGATTTTTTGCCATTATTACGTTCGTGGCATGAGACAGCAAAGAGAAAAAATCTTTGGAAAAAGTTACGCTTAGTAGTAGTTCATTCGACAGAAGTTTATATTCCTTTAGATATTAATAAATCTCCTTTTAATGTGGGTAAACCTATCGAGTTACCAGAATTTAATTTGGAGCAAGTATCTAGACTTACTGAAATTTACGAATTAAATTGGCAAGCTGAACAAGTGAAAAAGTTAACTGATTTAGTAGGAGGGCATCCTTTTTTATTAGAACAGGCTTTTTCTTATTTAATAAATCATCAAAATTCAACCTTATCGGATCTACTAGAAAAAGCACCAACTAATGCAGGAATTTATCGCAGTCATTTGCAAGAATTATTGTCAACTTTAGAAGGTAATTCCGAACTAAAAGCAGCTTTTAAGAAAGTTGTTATGGCAACAGAATCTGTAAATATAGATTCTCTTTTGACTTATAAATTGTATAGTTTAGGATTGGTAAAATTAGTAGGTAATAATGTTATTCCCAGATGTGAATTATATCGGCAATATTTTTATGAACGCTTATAATAATATGACCTCTCCCCTAACCCCTCTCCTACGAGGAGAGGGGAACAATTACCCTAAAGGATATCTTTCCCCCCCCTTCCCTTAAAATGATGTTCCAGATGTAAATTATATAGGCAATATTTTGATTCACCCTTGTCATAATATGACCTCTCCCCTAACCCCTCTCCTACGAGGAGAGGGGAACAGTCCCCTTTTATAAAAATTAGGAATCTTTCTCCCCCTTCCCTTGCAGGGAAGGGGGTTGGGGGGTTAGGTTTCCCCCTATAGAAAATAAAATCTAATTACTGATTTCCCCTAACTTCCATGAACACAAAACAAGACCAAAATTACCAATATCAAGTAGGAGGAAGTTTACCTGCTGATGCTCCTAGTTATGTGAAGCGACAAGCAGATAAAAATCTTTATAATGCCCTCAAATTAGGAGAGTTTTGTTATGTGTTGAACTGCCGACAAATGGGAAAGTCAAGTTTAATGTTACGCACTAAGGCGAGATTAGAAAAAGAAGGGTTCGCCTGTGCTGCAATTGACTTAACTGATGTAGGTAGTCAAGAGATTAATGCCAAGCAATGGTATCGGGGTATTATTCAAGAATTAGTCAGCAATTTTAACTTGACTATTAATCGGCGGGCGTGGTTAAAAGAAAGAGAAGATTTATCCCCTGTACAACAATTTAGGGATTTTTTAAGGGAAGTTTTGCTACGGGAAGTAGGGGAAAATATTGTCATTTTTGTTGATGAGATAGATAGTTTAATTAGTCTGGATTTTCCCACCGATGATTTTTTTGCTCTGATTCGTGCTTGCCATAATAAACGGGCAGAAAATCCTGAATATCAAAGATTATCTTTTGCTTTATTTGGGGTGGCAACTCCTTCTAATTTAATTGCTGATAAAACTCGGACTCCTTTTAATATTGGTAGGGCGATAGAGTTAACAGGTTTTAGTTTCCCAGAAGCAAAAGATTTTCTAACTCCTGGTTTAGAAACTCAGGTAGAAAATCCAGAAAAAGTATTAGCTGAAATTTTAGAATGGACTGGTGGGCAACCTTTTTTAACTCAAAAGTTGTGTCAAATAATTGTTAAAAATAATGATAGTCGTACTCCCGATGTAGCAGAGTTGGTTCAGACTTATATTATTAATAATTGGGAATCTCACGATAACCCAGAACATTTACGGACAATTCGCGATCGCCTATTGGTAAATGAAAAACGGGCAAGTCGGTTGTTAGGGTTGTATCAGCAAGTTTTGAATTCGATCCCCCTTCCGTCCCCCTTGGAAAGGGGGAGACCAGAAGAAATCCCCCTTCCGTCCCCCTTAGAAAGGGGGAAACTAGAGGAAAAGCCCCCCCTTATCAAGGGGGGGTTGGGGGGGATAACAGCAAATGACACCCCCGAACAAATGGAACTCCGCCTCACAGGTTTGGTTGTCAAACGTCAAAGTCAGTTGCAGGTTATGAATTATATCTATCAACAAGTATTTAATCTCCAGTGGGTAGAAGAGGAGTTAGCTAAGTTACGCCCTTACTCTGAGGCGTTTGCTGCTTGGCAAAAGTCGGGATATCAAGATGAGTCGCGACTGTTGCGGGGTAAAACTTTAGCTGATGCTTTAGTGTGGTCTGGGGATAAAAGTTTGAGCGATCGCGACTATCGCTTTTTGAGTGCTTCTCAAGAGTTGGAGAAACAGGCGATAAAAAGAGAATTGGAAGCAGAGAGAAAAGGGAAGCAGATATTAGAAAAGGCTAGACAGAAAGCACAAAAGTTGGTGCGCATCAGTTATATAGTATTCACACTATCGCTTGTGGGAGCAGTTATTAATGGAGTGAGAGCTTGGCAAGAAAATCTCAAGTTAGCGGAAAAAGAAGCAGTGCAGAAAAGTGATACTTCTAATATACTTGCTGAGTCTGGCAAAAATTTTGAGGCGTTGCGGCAAGCTTTGAGAGCAGTTAAAGAACTACCACACTCTAACCCGATATTTCGGCCTAAAGCTGAAAACAAAATGAAAATAACAGATATTCTCCGCCAAGCCATATATATAAATCAACAGACCTACCAAGAACATAACCGTCTTCAAGGCCATGAGAATTGGGTCTGGGGTATAGCATTTAGTCCGGATGGAGAGACTATTGCTTCTGCCAGTAGTGACAAAACAGTGAAGTTATGGAACCGTCAGGGGAAATTATTGCAGACTCTCATTGGCCATGAGGATTCGGTCAATGGTGTAGCATTTAGTCCGGATGGAGAGACTATTGCTTCTGCAAGTCGTGACAAAACAGTGAAGTTGTGGAACCGTCAGGGTCAATCATTGCAGACTCTTACCGGCCATGAGGATTGGGTCAATGGTGTAGCATTTAGTCCCCATGGAGAGACTATAGCAACTGCAAGTTTTGACAAAACAGTGAAGTTGTGGAACCGTCAGGGTCAATTATTGCAGACTCTCACCGGCCATAAGTATTCGGTCTGGGGTGTAGCATTTAGTCCGGATGGAGAGACTATAGCAACTGCAAGTGGTGACAATACAGTGAAGTTGTGGAACCCTCAAGGGAAATTATTACAGACTCTTACTGGCCATGAGAGTTCGGTCTATGGTGTAGCATTTAGTCCGGATGGAGAGACTATAGCAACTGCAAGTGATGACAAAACAGTGCAGTTGTGGAACTGTCAGGGTCAATTATTGCTGATTATCATCGGCCATGAGGATTCGGTCAATGGTGTAGCATTTAGTCCGGATGGAGAGACAATTGCAACTGCAAGTCGTGACAAAACAGTGAAGTTGTGGAACTGTCAGGGTCAATTATTGCACACTCTCACCGGCCATGAGGATTCAGTTTTAGGTGTAGCATTTAGTCAAGATGGAGAGACTATTGCAACTGCCAGTGCTGACAAAACAGTGAAGTTGTGGAACTGTCAGGGTCAATTATTGCATACTTTCACC